>CAIVVQ010000148.1 GCA_903909465.1 uncultured Opitutia bacterium
CGCTGACACTTTTTGCGATGGTCATCGCTATCGGTATCGTGGTGGACGACGCGATTGTGATTTTAGAAAATATTGAACGACTCATGGAAGACGAAGGGAAGACTCCGTTCGAGGCGGCTGTGGCCTCGGTACACGAAGTCGGTGGCGCCATTGTTGCCATTGTTCTCGTATTAGTCTCAGTGTTCTTACCGGTCGCCTTCTTGGGCGGCATCGCGGGCGCCTTGTACCGTCAGTTTGCCGTGACGGTTTCAGTCGCTGTAATTATTTCGGGATTTGTCGCACTGACTCTCACACCCGCACTATGTGTGACGATTTTAAAGCCACGGGTGCATGGTGCTCCCGGTGGCATCTTAAATTGGTTTGAGCGTGGATTTAATGCTCTGGCTGGCTGGCACGATCGCACGGTGCGGTGGCTCTTGGCTCACCCTTTGAAGGCCGGATTTTTATTTCTCGGAATCGTGCTCCTGAATTTAGCACTACTCTGGAAAATTCCTCGCAGCTTTTTACCAGCCGAGGACCAAGGTTACGTGGTGGCGATGGTATCGCTCCCCGATGGTGCAAGCGTGACGCGCACGCGCGAGTACATGGCGAAGGTGGTGCCCGATTTATTGGTAATACCTAAGGATAAGCCTGCGTTGTATCACGCTTTCGCCATCAGCGGATTCGACTTAATCGGCGGCGGCGAAAAAACCAATGCGGGTACCATTTTCTTGCCCTTGAATGATTGGTCGCAGCGAAGTCTAACGGCTGAGGAATTGACCAAACAATTCATGGGGTCCGCCGCTAAATACACCGATGGTATGTGCATTGTGGTTAATCCGCCACCGATTCGTGGCATTGGCAGTGCGGGCGGATTTGAATTTTACTTGCAGGCACGTGAAGACGATAACGTCGCTCACCTTGGTGAGGTGACGGACAAATTATTAGCCGAATTGCGTAAGCGACCCGAGTTGACGGGCATCAATTCCTTCTTCCGTACCAATGTGCCACAATACGCCACCGAGGTTGATGAGGTGCGGGCAGCCACGTTGGGGATTTCACTCCCCGAAATTTACGATGCACTCCAAGCGACAATTGGTTCAGTGTATGTGAACGACTTTAACAAGTCAGGCCGTACCTACCGCGTCATCATGCAAGCGGAGCCCGACTCTCGGATGTCGCCCGATGATGTGAGCCACGTCCATGTACGTGCCAAGGACGGCACGATGATTCCGCTCTCCACTCTGATTAAAATCCGTCCTTCATCCGGAGCGGAGCAGATTGATCGATATAAAGGTTTTATGGCGTCGCGCGTCATCGGCTCAGCCGCTCCAGGTGTCAGCTCAAGCGCGGCATTAAAGGTCGTCGAAGATGTGGCCGAAGCCACTTTACCCGAGGGGTACCAGTTGGATTGGACCGCGCAGGCCTTCCAGGAAAAGCGTACAGCTACCTCGGCGGTGCCGGCATTTGCGATGGCGCTCCTCATGGTCTTCTTAATCCTCGCCGCCCTGTACGAAAAGTGGTCATTGCCGATTGGGGTTATTTTAACGGTACCGTTTGCCTTACTCGGTGCGTTGATTGCGATTTTCATTCGCGGCACAGCAAACGATATTTATTTCCAAATCGGTTTAATCACGCTGATTGGTTTAGCGGCCAAGAACGCAATTCTGATTGTTGAATTTGCCGTGAAGGCGCGTGATGCGGGAATGTCCGCTTCCGAAGCTGCGGCCCAAGCCGCGAAACTACGTTTCCGTCCACTCGTGATGACTTCGATGGCGTTCGTCTTGGGCGTGGTGCCTCTGGTAATCGCCGTCGGTGCCGGCGCAGGGGCTCGTCGTTCGATGGGAACGGGAGTTTTCGGTGGCATGTTGCTCGATACCTTTGTCGCGACTTTATTTATTCCGCTCTTCTTTAAAATCCTTACGGGCGATCGCAAAGAGCCACGCGCATGAAAAACCTAAAAGCTATTTATATTCTATCGGGCGTCCTTTTAACGGCCTGTACCGTTGGGCCTGATTACGAGCGTCCGGACGTGTCACTCGCGACTAAATTCCCTGAGGGGCAAGTTGCAGGTGAGGCGATCGCCGCCCTATGGTGGAAGGGGTTTGGTGATGCACAGCTCAATCAGTTCATCGATAAAGCGCTCGTCGCGAATGCCGATTTAAAGGTTGCCGTGGCGCGAGTGGAGGAAGCTTCCGCTGGTTTTGATAATGTAGCGAGTGCACAACTCCCCGAGATTGATGCCACAGCTAGTAATAGTAAGAGTCAGATTAGTTCTGGTGGTTATACTCCCGTAGGTGATGGACGCAACCGCACCCTCAGTCGTGTGGGCCTAGTGACATCGTTCGAACTCGATTTCTGGGGCAAGATACGTCGCGCGACCGAAGGTGCGAAGGCACAACTACTCGGTGCACAGGAAGCACGCATGCAAGTTGAGTTAGCCGTAACCTCATCAGTGGTACGTGCGTATGCCGCATTACGCTCGGCCGATATCCAAGCACGAGCGGCTGATGAAATTCGTGCGGTCCGCGAAGAAGAGTCTCGCGTGATTGAAGAGCGCTTTAAGGTTGGGTCAGCTGGACCAAGTGATCGTGCTGTCGCCGAAATTAATTTGGCTACCGCCATTGCCGTGCAATCCGATACCGCCCGCACCCGCGCTCAGGCCCAGCATTTATTGGGCTTTCTGATTGGTCAGCCCGAGTTAGTGGTGGCGAATGATTCGTCGGTATCGTGGCAATTGCCGCCCGCACCTGCAGCCGGTTTGCCTTCTGATCTCTTACGTCGCCGTCCGGACATCATCGTTGCTGAGCAAGCATTAGTCGCCGCGAATGCCAAGATTGGTTATACGAAGGCAGCGTACTTTCCGACCTTCACTTTGACGGGTGCGTTGGGCAACGAAAGTCGATCATTCTCTAATTTATTCTCCAGTGGTTCGGCGACGAATTCATTGGGTGTCGATTTAAGTGTTCCACTTTTTGATTACGGTCGCACGGCTTCGAGGGTTGAAGGCGCGGTTGCCGTTCAACACCAAGCAGCAGCGACTTACGAAAAGACTGTCTTCAATGCTTTCCGTGAAGTACGTGATGCACTCGTTGACGTTCGTGAAACGATGCAAGCCGCGGATGCGGCGCAGCGCCGTGAAAATTCTTCGCGGGAGGCGTTCCGCGTGGCCGAGGCCAAGCAAGGGCAGGGCCAGATTGGTCCAATCGAATTCCTTTTATCCCGCCGCTTGCTGGCCGAATCGCAGGCTGCAGTGGCTAAAGTGCGTTATGACCGAGTGATTGCCCAGGTGGATTTGATTAAGGCGTTGGGTGGGGCGAGGGTAGAAGCAGTGGTGGTCAAGGAGTGAGGGTGGGTTGCCGAAACAGGTTCACTTTTTAAAGTTAGGTGTTTGAGTGAAGCCATGTTAGCCCCATCACTTTGGCAGGAAATCCTGTGCGCCGGGCGTGCGGATCTTTTCCTGGTTGTGGCCACGATAATCTTTTTTTGCGCAGTGGTGCATGCGTTGTGTGCCTCCACGATTGCGCATGCGGTGAAGCACCGCGGACCTGTCATACATTTATTGGGCGAAGTCGAAGCGGTGTTCGGAATCTGGGCGCTAATCTTAATTGTAACTTTCTTGCTATGGCCAGGCAAGGGCTGGACGTCCGCGGTTCATTATTTAGTAACGGGAAATTATAACCTCAATGCGGAGGCGGCACCTGCTAATAAATTCTTGGAGCCCATCTTTGTTTTTGTGGTAATGGTGATGGCATCGACCAAGCCCGTTTTGCAGGCAGCAAAAAAATTACTCGGGGCCGTGGTCAATTGGTTCGGCGGTTCGACGCTGGCGCGTTGGTGGGTGATCTTAACTTTGGCGCCGTTGTTGGGGTCTTTGATTACAGAACCAGCGGCGATGACCATCGCGGCGATGTTACTTTCGACCCAATTTTATGCCCTTAAACCCTCTAATCGACTGAAGTACGCAACGCTGGCATTGTTGTTTGTCAATGTATCGGTCGGTGGGGCGCTTACACATTTTGCAGCGCCGCCCGTCGTGATGGTGGCGAGTAAGTGGGGCTGGGGAATGAGCGAAGTGTTTAATCAATTCGGTTGGGCCGCGATGGCTACGATTGGACTCTCAAATTTCGGCTACTATTTATTATTCCGTGAGGAGTTATCGAGCTTGGGGTTGGTGCGGGAAAAGAATACTGATGAAAAACTTTCGGCACCGATCACGTTGCTGCATTTTATTTTTATCGCGTGGACGGTTTGGACATTGTCCGAGCATCAAACGCTCTGGATGTTGGGAGGGCTTTTAGGTTTTGTGGTGATGACTAAACTTACATCGCAGTGGCAGTCGCCGATTCAGTGGCGCGGTCCGGCGATGGTGGGAATTTTCTTGGCGGGTCTGGTCGTGTTGGGCGGATTGCAGTCATGGTGGATCGCGCCGGTCTTGGTGAGGCTGGATGCTTCGACGCTTTTATTGGCATCGACGGCTCTGACTTCTTTTAACGACAACGCGGCGGTGACCTATTTAGCATCGCAGGTTCCCGCCTTGATGCAGCCCGGGGTGTTGGCTGATGGATTGCGCCACGCGGTGATGGCGGGTGCCCTGGCCGGTGGCGGGTTAACTGTGATTGCGAATGCCCCGAATCCAGCAGGGCAGTCGATACTCGGAAGTCACTTTGAGGATGGCGTTTCCGCCCTCCAATTAGCCCTCTGGGCGTTATTCCCTACGGCGGTGGCAGTGGTTTGCTTTGTGCTCATTTAGGGTGGGGCTGAAGGCTACTTTTGACTGTTCAATTGGAGGGGGAGGGGGTAGGTTTTGGGTTCCCCGATTTTACCCACATGCGCCCTAACACTCGTCGCGGTTTCACCCTTATTGAGCTCCTGACCGTCATTGCCATTATCGGCATCTTGGCTGGGGTTCTCTTTCCAGCCATTGGCTCGGTAAAAAAGCGGTCAAAAATTGCCACTTCGCAGACCACCTTCTCGCAGTGGTGCTCAGCGGTCGGTCGTTATAAATCGGTCTATGGTTTCTACCCTAATATTCTGAATGAAGCGGGCTCTGGCTACAACACCACGACGGATTCGGTCTTTCAGTTGGATCTCACGAATACCGGCACACGACTGGTTCAGTGTTTGTCTGGCAAGTATCCGAGCGGTAAGATTTTAGAGTCGGCTAAAAGAACGTTGTTAAATCGTAATGCCGAAGAATTTTGCTCCTTCTCCAAGGACGATTTCGATGCCTATGACGCACAGGTCGACACCACGGGCCGACTGGTCGACAAATTTGGCAACTACAAGGTTCGTTTAATTTTTGATACCGATAATACTGGAACAATTAAAAACATTACTACTTTACCTGCGGTGCCTGACGAAATTAAAAATTCTACCGACATTAACGGTATCGATGGTACTACCGGAATTCCTGCCCGCGTAATTATCTTTACCACCAAGAGTGAGGACCCGGGTTCGATTACGAATGACCTAAGTAAGGATGACGTGGCCGACATCGTTGTGATTCAGTGATTCCTAGAGCTGTCATGAGCCGCGTTCGTCGCGGTTTTACGCTCATTGAGCTGTTGGTGGTGATCACGGTCATCATGTTGATTTCGTCGTTAATGATGAATCTACCCGCGGGCAATAGTGGTGGCCTCGTTGGCGCACAACGCATGCTGGGTTCGTCCATCCGATCGTTGCGGGCGATGGCGTTGATGAATCGCGGTACGTATTCGAATAACATCACTTACAACGCACGCTACCGTTTGTTAATTCTAAATGATCCGACCGATCCCGTGAATCACTTGCACCAGTTCGTGGTCGCCGTGGGTAGTGTGGACACGTTTGGGCTATCTGGGGGAACTGATCCTACGACAATTACCAACACAACCGACTTTAATTACAAGTGGTACGCCCCTAATCCCGCCATGACGTTGCCGAATGGCGTTTACTTTATTCCGCCGACGTCGGACACAACGACGACCGTAAACATGCCGGTGGATGCGACTGCCGATGCGCAAAAGGGCCGTCGCAGCGTCATTGGATCCATTGCCGATTTAACCAGCACGGGTTCGCCTGATAATCAATCAAGCCCGCCCAAGATGAAGTTTGCAGCTGTCAATCAACCCGCCTCCCTCCGTGCCGCTCCGCATAGCACCGATGGTAAGGAGTGGTATTATATCGAGCTGCAAAGCACGGGCGCATCGAATCACTTTGGACAAGTTATTCTTGTTCTCGCGAGTGCATCACTGCGTCCTGATGGAGCCAGTAAAGCGGTCTTAGATATCGTCAGTGAAAATCAATTTGCGGCTCTAGCCCTTCGTCCTAACGGCGATGTTTCCATGACATCGGATGCTGACGAAATGAACGCCGCCTCACTTCAAAAGAAATGATCAGAATTTCCCACACCCCTCATGAACGCCGCGGCTTTTCGCTGGTGGAAGTCACCTTAGCTATCGGCATTGTCGGCCTGGCGATTCTTTCCTTGGTCGGCATCCTCGGTTCCACTTTTCAACAGGTTGATGACATCATGCAAACGAATCGTGCGCTTGCGGGTGTAACGCGATTAGTCGGCGCCCTAGATAATCCACGCTCGATTATTTACATGGATGACTCGGCAGCGACGACGAACACGAAATATATTCATCAGGTTCCAATTAATGGCGTTAACTTGGACCCAACGCCGGCTACAATGCCTGCATCTAATTTTGAAATCGCCTATCGATTATTGAAAGATGCTAAGAACACTAAGACTGCCGTTTGGCTCTACGTTTATGAACGTAAAGTACTCTCGAGCGCCGATGAGGTAAGTGCATCGGCCGGCTCGACTACGTATAATGTAAACTCTAACCCATCTGTAATGGAAGTGGCATATAGCAGCAGTGGAAACTTTACCCCAGCCCAAGCATCTGCACGAAATGTAGTCGGGGTTCCGATGCGCGTCCGGATTTCACTTTCCAAACTCCTCATCGGTCAACGCTACACGGTGGATGCCACAACATTGGAGCCAACATCGGCAGCATGGACGGGTAGCGAACCCTTGCCCGAGGTTTACCTTTA
>CAIVVQ010000149.1 GCA_903909465.1 uncultured Opitutia bacterium
CACGTGGGCAAGGTGACACGAGTTTAGGGGAAATCTGGTAGGGGCATGACTGCGTCATGACTTTTCATATTATTTCTTTTGGCCCGCGCGGAGCGCGGGCCCTACCCATTGCATTCGCATCTGCCTCGGGTAGGGACGGCGCTCCGTTGCAATCCGATTATTCCCCTTGTCACCGTGCCAACGTGCCCACGTGTCCCCTAAACCAGTTACATTGTCTTGCCTCTCATGGTGAACTTGGGAATTTAGGGATGTGCCTACTTTTTTTGCCATCGTTGCTGGAAAGGATGAGTATCTCGTGGAGCGAGACGCACGGGCGTTTTATGAAAAAGCCGTAAAGAAGGCGGGGGTCGACGTGGATAAGGAAATTATTTCAGGTATGATGATTCGGGTCGAAGATGCGCCCGCGATTGAATATCAATTTATTGAGTCGGTGCAGACCGTCTCGATGTTTGGTGGCACCAAGGTGATTTGGTTACGCAACTGGAATTGGATTACGGACAGCAAGCAGGGGAAGTCGGAGGACGTGAAAGCATCGGCGGCACGAATTTTAAAAGCGGCGGCGGAAAGTGCGGAGCAGGTAACGGTCATTATTTCGGCGACGCCTTATGATGGCCGCCGCAAAGACCTGGTGAATTTCAAAAGTACTGCGCACGAATTCATCATTCATTCGCCGGCGTCGAAATCGCCTTTTGGCGGAGAGGATCCGCAGGCCTTGATGCAAATGGAGTTGGCGACTAAGCGCTTACAGGAGCTCGGCGTGAAGTTTGCGCGCGGTGTGCCAGAAGCAATCGTCGGTCGGGTCGGACAATCCACGCGGGTGGTTTTAATGGAGTGCGAAAAGTTGGCGATTTATGTCGGCCCTGGTGGCACGATTAAAGATAGTGATGTCTATTTAATTGTGCCAACGTTTGGGGACGGCGATTTCTTTGAACCGATTGAAGCGTGGGCAGCGCGCGATTTGCCTTGGGCACTGGAAGCCTTGGAGCGTTATTTTTTCAACGAGAGTTCCTGTCGCCCGTTATTGGCTGCACTGCAGTCTCGTCTACGTTTATTGATTCAGTTGCGAAGTTGTGTGGATGCGGGTGACATGAAAGTCACGACGGCTGGTTTGGCGAAGGGGCAATTTGCAACCGCCGCCGCCCGACACGGTGCGACTTTTGGTTCGGCTGCTAAATCCAGTGCCAACTTATTCTCTCAGAACGATTGGTATGTCAGCACCAAGGTGGCACCGGCCGCAGCTAATTATACCTTAAGCGAATTAATTGATGCACAGTTAGCCTGCGGGGAGTGCTTTGATTTGGCTAATCGAGGCGGGGGCGAGGAGCAAGCGGTGCGGACAATGTTTCTGCGAGCGCTTGCGGTTCGGCGATAAGGCTGATACAACTGTGGTCTAATTTAACGATGGAAACCGACTCAGTACCTAATGTTCTTGCTGACCGTTACGCCTCAGCGGCGATGAAGGCCATTTGGTCGACGCGCGGTCGAATTGTTTTAGAGCGCGAGTATTGGATCGCAGTCATGAAGGCTCAACGTGAGTTGGGTTTGGATATTCCGGCGGAAGCGATTGTCGCTTACGAGAAGGTAAAAGACCAGGTGAACCTCGAGTCCATCCGTCAGCGCGAAGAGACGACGCGTCACGACGTGAAGGCGCGCATCGATGAATTTTGTGCGTTGGCGGGTCATCAACACGTGCACAAGGGGCTGACCAGCCGCGACCTCACGGAATCGGTCGAGCAATTACAAGTTTATCGTTCGTTGCAAATTTTACGGGCGAAGTCGATTGCCGCACTCATTGGTTTGTCGAAGCGCGCGGAAGCGGATCGCGACACGCTGATTGCGGGTCGTACGCACAATGTCGCCGCCCAGCCCACGACGGTCGGTAAGCGCTGGGCGATGTTCGGTGAAGAGTGTCTGCGCGGTGTCACACAATTGGATACCGCGTTGCAGGCCTTTGCGGCGCGCGGATTAAAAGGTGCGGTCGGTACGCAACTCGATCAACTCACTTTGTTTTCAGGCGATGCCAGCAAGGTCGCTAAGCTCGAGCAGCGCGTCTTAGTGCATTTAGGAATACCGCATGTTTTGGGGTCGGTCGGGCAGGTTTATCCTCGTTCCATGGATATGGAAGTCGTGGCGGCGTTGCTCTCGGCGGCTTCGGGCCCCTCATCGTTTGCGAAAACTTTACGACTCATGGCCGGACATGAATTGGCCAGCGAAGGATTCTTGCCTGGTCAAGTGGGCTCATCGGCGATGCCGCACAAAATGAATGCCCGCACCTGTGAGCGCATTAACGGCTTCCATGTTATTTTACGTGGCTACTTAGCGATGGCTGCGTCGCTCTCGGGTGAGCAATGGAATGAAGGCGACGTTTCATGTTCAGTGGTACGCCGTGTTTTATTGCCAGACAGTTTCTTAGCGGCCGACGGTTTGTTTGAAGCTTTCTTAACGGTGTTGGCGCAGATGGAAGTGAATCGACCTGTCATTGAGCGCGAGTCGCGTCACTACTTGCCGTTCTTATTGACCACCACTTTCTTGATGGAAGCCGTGAAGGCAGGGGCCGGTCGCGAAGAGGCTCACGAAGCGATCAAGGAGCACGCCGTTGCCGTCGCGAAAGATTTACGTACAGGCAAGACGGACCGCAATGACCTCGTTGACCGTTTAGCCGGGGACCCTCGTTTACGTCTGTCCAAGTCGATTTTAGAGTCGGCGGTCACTAAGGCAGGCGAATTAACAGGATCGGCTTGTGAACAGGTCGATGCCTTTAATTTAGCCGTTCAGGCCTGGGTTAAAAAGGTTCCTGACTCGGCTAAAATTAAGCCTGGGCGGATTCTTTAGGCTTAATCGGCTGGCGGGGGAGGGGCTTGGGCGGTTTTCCGTATTGCCAAGGGGGGGTGGGGTTCTCAGAACCCACCTTTCAACCTGTTCCATACCATGTCATCTCTCTCAGGAAACCTCCTTGTCGCACAAAGCGGCGGCCCCACCCCGGTTATCAATGCCAGCCTCGCTGGAGTGATTGCCGAAGCGCTTAACCATGAAGACGAGATTGTCGATATTCTGGGCGGCCTGAATGGCATCCAGGGTGTATTACACGAGCAACTCATTGACCTCGCTGCTGAGTCGCAACAAACGCTTCGCAACCTCGAGCACACTCCGGGTGCCGCTTTAGGTACTTGCCGTTACAAGGTTAAGAAGTCTGAAGACTTTGATCGTATCCTCCAAGTTTTCGAAGCGCACAACATCCGCTTCTTCCACTACATCGGTGGTAATGATTCGCAAGACACTGCGGCTAAGATCGACGCACTCGCAAAAGAGCGTGGTTATGAGCTCCGTGTGATTGGCGTACCTAAGACGGTTGATAATGATCTCCCTTTGACTGACCACTGCCCAGGTTTTGGTTCGGTCGCTAAGCACATTGCAATCACCGTTCGTGAAATGTCGTTGGATAATGCCGCGATGGGTCAGAACGATTTCGTCTCGATTTTAGAGGTTATGGGCCGCAATGCAGGCTGGTTGGCAGCTTCTTCGGTGCTCGCGCAACGCCGCGAAAAGAGTGACGATAATTCGAAGAGTGCTTCGAAGAATACGCACTACAGCTGTTCCGCTCCGCACATTATTTTACTCCCTGAAGTTCCTTTCAATGCCGACAATTTTATCCGTCGCGTCGAAGAAGTTCTGAAGAGCAACGCACACTGTTTCGTAGTTGTCTCGGAAGGCGTGCAAGATGAAGCCGGTAATTACCTCGGTGCCGACACTTCGAGCACAGATGCCTTTGGTCACGCCGTTCTCGGTGGTGCGGGTGAATACTTGCGCTCGCTCGTCGAAGAACGTTTCTCGGGCGTGAAAGCTCGTTCCTCTAAATTAGGAATCTCGCAACGCGCAGCTTCGCATAATGCTTCGAAGACTGACGTTGAAGAAGCTAAGCTCTGTGGTCGCGAAGCCGTGAAGGCTGCCGTTAAAGGCGAGTCCGGTAAGATGGTGATCCTTAACCGTTCGGGTAAGGAACAGTACGCGGTGGACACGCTCTTGGCACCTCTGGTGGATATTGCAAATGGCGTAAAAGCTTTCCCTGAAAAGTGGATTGGCGAAGACAAGATGTCGATTCACCAAGACTTCGCTCGTTACGCTCAGCCCCTTATCCAAGGTGAGTTGCAAATCCCTTTTGAACAAGGACTTCCGCGTTACGCCCAGCTTTCTGCGATCCGCGTTCAGCGCAAGTTAGAGCCCTACCAAACCGCGTAATTAGAGGTTTTTTTAAGGCCTTATTGGAGGGCGAGGCGCTTTTAGGGTGTCTCGCCCTCCTTGTTTGTTACGGATTGCACCCTCTAATTGGACGCCTAAATTCAGACATCATTCTAATGAAAGCCCCATTCCGTATTTTAGGCCTAATCGGCTTATTGGCTGCGCCATTGATTTCGCATGCCGCACTACAAAATGGGAAAGTTGAATTTGGTTTTGTTAAGGGTAAGGCGGTGCTCATTAGTCCTCAGTCTGAGACCAAGCCTGCCGCAACGGGTTTGGTTTTTGAAGAAGGTTATCGTGTTGAAACTGCTGTTGGGACGACGTCGGAATTAGTTCTATCGAATGGGGCTACGTTAGTTTTAGACACTAATACCTCTTTGGAGGTTCGGACATTTCGTCAGGTTGGTAGCGAATTAATTAAACCGGGGCAGTATCGTTTACTTGATAAAGAGCCGAGTCCTTCGGTTACCGAGATCGTCGTGAAGCGGGGGAAAATCACGGGCGAAGTACGAAAACTCAATCCACAATCCACTTTTGTAATTAAGACGCCGGTGGGTGTGGCACGTATTCGTGGCACTGTTTTTGCGGTCGATTATTCTCAAAATAATAGAAAGGGAACGGGTAACCTTAAGGTCTCGGTGGTGCACGGATCGGTTGAGGTAACGGTTAATGGCTCGAACAATGGTCCATCGGTGGTTCAGCCTGGTCGCCAAATGTCCGCTCAGGCTCCGGTGGATGTTTCCGGTGAAACTGTTGACAAGGGAATTAAGTTGAAGGCGGAAGTGAAAGACTCAAATCAGTTACCACGTTCCGAAAATATAACATCAGTTTCGATCGGCGACACAGTAACTGGCCCTGGAATACCTCCAGGTACTAAGATTGTGGCAATCGATGCGGACGGGAATATCACGCTCAATAATAAAATCACTGCCTCTGCGGGGGGTGATATTACGATATCGTCCTCGGCGGCTGCTGAATCGGGTCGAGTCACAGTTGACGTGACGAATTCTAACCGGATTCCCAAGTCTGGACTTTCCATGGTTTTGAATAATGAAGCCGCAACAACTGAAAATTCGAATAATAGTTCTAAACTTAATAATGTCGAAAATACGATGGCGCTTTCTGTCGGTGACACTGTATCCGGTCCAGGTATTCCTCCCGGAGTAACGGTTGTGTCCGTTGATGCCGACGGTACGCTTGTCCTTAGTCAGGCAGTTTCAATTGCTGCAGGTACGGTTATGCAAGTCGTCCCGGCGCCATCTTTGAGCGTTAATGTTCCGGTTACGGTCGAAATCTATAGGCTCCCTCCAGGACAAATTGAAAAGATTACCGGCGATCTAAAGGGGGAAACCCCACCTCCACCGAAAAAAACTGACGGCGATACAGGCGGCGGCACAGGCGGCGGCACAGGCGGCGGAACAGGCGGCACCGGCGGTGGCACAGGCGGCGGAACCGGCGATACCGGGGGTGGCACCGGCGGTGGCACAGGCG
>CAIVVQ010000150.1 GCA_903909465.1 uncultured Opitutia bacterium
CCGCCCTCGAGCAGAAAACGAATGGTCGGCAACGCGGCCGCAATACGCTGCGTATTGGTAATGACCCCGGTTTTCTTGTCCTGGGGGACGTTAAAGTCGACGCGCACCAGGGCGCGTTGACCAGTCAGGGAACCAAGGGAACGGAGGGAGGGAGCGGGCATGGTCGTAAAGGTGCAGAGAAAAGGGTTCTGTCGCAGTTGGGAAGGATAAAGCAAAAGGAATGCCAATTCGGCCCCTGTTCATAGGATATAAACAAAACAGGCGACCCTCGAGGATCGCCTGTTTTAGGAAATAAGCTCGAAATTAGAGCTTAGCAGTCACCTTACCCAAGAGCTCAACGACGCGATTGGAGTAGCCCCACTCGTTGTCGTACCAGCTGATGAGTTTGAAGAAGTTCTTGTTCAGTTCGATCGACGAACCAGCGTCGAAAATCGACGAGTGCTTGTCGTGAATGAAGTCGGACGAAACGACTTCGTCTTCAGTATAAGCGAGAATTCCTTTGAGGTAGGTTTCCGAAGCCTTCTTCAGAGCAGCTTTGATTTCTGCCAAGCTCGTGTCTTTCACCGTCTTCACGGTGAGGTCGACAACTGAGACGGTAGGAACAGGAACGCGCAACGCCATGCCGGTGAGCTTACCTTTAACTTCAGGCAAGACCAACGCGACCGCGCGAGCAGCACCCGTGGATGAAGGAATGATATTTTGAGCAGCGGTACGGCCACCCTTCCAATCCTTCTTCGAAGGACCGTCGACGGTCTTTTGGGTCGCGGTGTAAGCGTGCACCGTGGTCATGAGGCCTTCGGCAACGCCGAAGCCTTCTTTAATTAAAACGTGTACCAGAGGGGCTAAACAGTTGGTTGTGCACGAAGCGTTCGAGATGATGTGGTGCTTCGAAGCTTCATATTTATCGTCGTTTACACCGAGAACAACGGTGATGTCTTCGTCCTTCGCCGGAGCGGAGATGATGACTTTCTTTGCGCCAGCATCAAGGTGACCCTTGGCCTTAGCGGCTTCAGTGAAGAGACCAGTGGATTCGATGACGACTTCGACGCCGAGGGCCTTCCAAGGCAATTCAGCAGGCGACTTAGCGGAAACGACTAAAATCTTTTTTCCGTTAACCACGAGCACGTCGTCTTCGAGTTTATCAGGCGAAGATTTTTCCGAAGTCACCGTACCATTGAAGCGACCTTGTGTGGAGTCGTACTTCAAGAGGTAAGCGAGATTGTCCGCAGGGACAATGTCACCCACTGCAACGACATCAAAAGTCGTGCCGAGGTGGCCCTGTTCGACGAGGGCGCGGAAGACGAGACGGCCGATGCGGCCGAATCCGTTAATTGCTACTTTAGTGGCCATGGTGTATGTGTTCTGGAAAGGAGGTTTGGGTACGGACGGAAAGGGATGAAAAAGGGTCTAGCCACCCCTTATGGCAAGCGAGAATACAATTTACCCCTTAACAACCCAAACGCCGCAGCCCAAAGGTTCTAATCTGAGCACACCTTGGTCGATTTTTGGCATCGGCCCAGGGGCAAATTGACAGCTGGGGAACGGCGATGTGACCACCGGAGCCCAAGCCGCCTCCATCGGCACCTTTAATTCAACCGCATGTGCAGCCGGATTGCAGGCCACCAATACCCTTGAGGGGCCCAGCACACCATCCGCATTCAACACCGCCACGAAAGCTTCCCCACCCTCTTGTTGCACGACCTTCATCCAACCCGCCGAGACGGTTTGCTTCGGACGCGTCACCGCACCCGCCGTGGACAATCGAAAGCGAATGAGATCCGCCACAAAATCATGCTCAGCCCTAAAGCGCTCCAGGCGGACAGGGTCCAATAAATTTAAATCCGCCCGACGCCAAGTATTGGCGACGCCACGCTTGGTCATCAAAAAATCTTGGCCGGCTGAAAGCATCGGAACGCCAGCCGATGAAAGTAAAATCACGTGCATCATGCGCGTGCGCAAAATGTCAGTCGCCCCTGGCTCCAGCCCGTCGCACTTCGCACATTCGGTGATACGATCCAGCCACGCCATGTCATCGTGCGACTGAGCGTAGCGCAAACGCGCGGAGGGACGAAACGCGCAAGCAGCCATTTGATGCAGTAAATCTGCGGATCGCGCATTGCCGCGCACATACGCTGGCAAGAATTCACGAAACGCGTCATCCCAACTCGTCCACGTCGTAAAATCTAAATCGCGCGCGACGTGGCCGCGGAAACTCCAGGGCTCCGCAATTAAAATTTTGTTCGGCGCGTTCCAACGAAACTCTTGTTCAATCTCATGCAATAAAGGCGTCCCGAGTAACTCCGCTAAATCCAAACGCACCCCATCAACGCCCAAGACCGTGGTCCAGTGAGCGAGCGACGCTAAAACTAAACGACGGAACATTGGTGCTTCGGCGCGCACATCATTGCCACAGCCACTCCAGTTCGTGAGCAAGCCCTGCGC
>CAIVVQ010000151.1 GCA_903909465.1 uncultured Opitutia bacterium
CCGAACATCCAAACCAAAAACAGTTAAACTACCTGATCCAATATTCCCCTCCTTCGGCAGGAAACGGGATACGGAGCCAAAATACTATGAACATCACAGTCAAAGACCTACTCGACGCCGGCGTCCACTTCGGACACCAAACTCGTCGCTGGAACCCAAAGTCTCGTCCATTCATTTTCGACCATCGCAATGGTGTTTCGATTCTCGATTTGGAGAAGTCACACGCGTGCCTCGCGGCCGCCGCTGCCTTCCTCGAGGAAACCGCTGCTAAGGGCAAAGAAATCCTCTTTGTTGCCACCAAGCCACAAGCCCAAGAAGTAGTACGCCAAGCCGCAAAGTCGACTGGCATGCCTTTCGCAGTGAATCGCTGGCTCGGCGGTACACTCACTAATTTCACGACCATTAAGAAGTCGCTCGATTCCTACCGCACCTACCTGCGCATGGAACAAGACGGTTCTTTGGCTAAGATGCACAAGAAGGAAGGCGCAGCAGTCCGCCGTGAGATGTCACGGATGCAACGCAACTTCGAAGGCCTTCTGGAATACCGCGACCTGCCTGCTGCGATGATCGTCATCGACACCAAGCACGAAGCCATCGCAGTTAACGAAGCCAATCGCTTGAAGATTCCTGTAATCGGCCTTTGCGACTCGAATTCTGACCCTTCGGTGCTCCAATTCCCAGTTCCTGGCAATGATGACGCTGCGAAATCGATTCGCCTCGTTGTTGAAGTACTTACTCAAGCCGTTCAAAGCGGTATGGCCCGTCGCAAAGTTGAGCGCGACCCACGTAAGACGGTCACCCCAGTGGCTCGTTCTGAAAGTGGCGACAACGCTCAGCCTGAAGTTACCATTTCAGACGAACTGATGAAGGCCAGCGAAGTTCCTGACAGCGAAGAAGCTGGTAAGGCGCCCTCGAAGTCTTCCCGCCCTCGTAAAACTTCTAAGTAATTAGTTTTATGTCAGCCATCACTGCCCAGACTGTAAATGATCTGCGTCAGCGCACGGGCGCTGGCCTCATGGATTGCAAGAAGGCCCTCACTGAAGCCAATGGCGACATGGAGAAGGCCGTCGAAATCTTACGTATCAAAGGTATCGCCACTCGTAATAAGAAGGCCGACCGCAAAGCAAGCGAAGGTATTTTGGCGGTACAAGTGGATCCTTCGGGAACCAGCGCCATCCTGCTTGAGCTGAATTGTGAAACCGACTTCGTAGCGAAGAACGAAGCCTTCGTGGCCCTCGCCAAAGACTTAGTCGCACAAGCGGCTAAGAACGGCGTCGAGAATATACTCGAACAAAATTACCACGGCGACGCGTCACGCAAGGTGAACGATTACTTGAATGACCAAGTCACCAAGATTGGTGAAAACCTCAAAATCTCTCGCACCCTTAAGTTTGCTGCTTCCGGTAACGGTCGCGTTTCGGCTTACGTTCACACGGGTGCCAAGATTGCGGTCTTGTTAGAGCTTTCCACTAAGTCGCCTGCGGGTGCCTCGCATGCCGACGTTGCAGACTTTGCCCGTCAAATGGCGATGCAAGTGGTCGCTAACAACGGACGTTTCGTTCGTCGTGAAGATGTATCGCCTGAAGTGGTTGCGAAGGAAAAAGAAATCGCCCTCGAGTTCACTAAGTCGGAAGCCGATAAGGCCATCGAAGAAGTAAAGCGCGTGATCGAAGACTATAAGGGTCAGCTCGTGGAACAAAAAGCTGCGAACAATGCTGAAGCCATCGCTGAACTGGAGAAGCGTATCGGTGTCGCCGAGAAGCAATTCATTGCCGCCGAAGGTCGCAAGAAGTCGCAACTCTCGAATATCGAGAAAATCATCTCAGGTCGCGTCGATAAGTACTTCGCCGAAGTTTGCTTGCTCGAACAATCTTACTTCCGTGACCCAGATAAGAAAGTCTCACAGTTACTTGCTGAACTTTCGAAGAAGGTCGGCGAAGAAGTTTCCGTGGTTCGCTTCACTCGTTTCCAAGTGGGTGAAACCGCTCCCGAATAAGTTCTAAACTATTATTTAATATAAAGGGCCGATTTCTCCAAGAAATCGGCCCTTTTGTTTTTAATGGCGGATTGCCACCTGCGCCGGCTCGGGCAGGATGAGTACATGCAGTTTCGTTCCGATATCTTTTGGCGTTCGGCCCGAGGTAATTGTCCGGATTGCGCCAAGCCCATCGCGCTGAACTCAGACAGGCCGTGGTATCAACGCTTGGTCAATATTCCGGCCGTGTGTGCTGCATGCGGGATGACATTGCGCCGCAAGGAAGGATTCTTTCTAGGGGCCATGGTGTGGAATTACACCTTAACCGCCTTCGGTGTTTTACCGCTCGTACTCTTGGCTTCGTCGTTGGGCTGGATATCGCACGCGCATGCCATCGAGGTTGCGGTCGTTGCTATCTTTGTCGTGCCGCCATTCATCCACGCACTCTCGTGGCGACTGTGGATTGGGACTTATTATGCGTTCTTGCCCGACCAACTGCCGTCGAGTGGAAGGCGCTTGGACGATTGATTAGCGGCTACGTTGCGC
>CAIVVQ010000152.1 GCA_903909465.1 uncultured Opitutia bacterium
GCGTTAAAGGTGTTTGGTCGCGATTACCCAACTCCTGATGGCACTTGTTTGCGCGACTATGTGCATGTTGATGATTTGTCATCGGCCCACATTATGGTTTTTGAAAAATTAAATAAGTCAGGTGTCGCCTTATTTTATAATCTTGGGGTCGGTGAGCCCTATTCAGTTGACGCCGTAATTTTGAGTGTGGAACGCATGACGGGTAAGAAGGTGCCACGCGAATACGTGGACCGTCGCGAAGGCGATCCACCCGCATTGTATGCGGATGCGAAGAAAGTACGGGCAGAGCTCGGCTGGAAGCCGAAGTACGACACTTTGGATAGTATTATTGGCAGCGCGGTACGTTGGCATGTATCGCACCCAAACGGGTACAAAAAATAAGTATGGCCGAACATTTACATCCCTATTGGCGTATGCAGTATATTCGGACGCGGAAAGACCCGCGCGCGACGAGTCCCTTTGCGGAATTATTGGCGGCGAAGGATGATAAAGCCTCGTTGATTGTGCATCGCGGTCGGACCTGTTTTGTAATTTTAAATAATTTTCCTTATAACCCTGGGCATTTGATGGTGCTGCCTAACCGTGAGATCGGTGAACTAGCAGAACTCACTGTGGAGGAGCGCAACGAAATGATGGAGCTCATGGTGCGCTGTCAGTCTGTCTTACAAAAAGTCATGGGGCCTGCAGGATTTAATATGGGCATGAATTTAGGTCGCGCAGCAGGGGCGGGGATTCCGACACACTTGCATTTCCATATCGTGCCGCGCTGGGAGGGGGATCATAATTTTATGCCGGTGATTGCGGACACGCACGTGTTGCCGCAGGCGTTGACGGAGCTTTGGGAACGATTGGAGCCCGAGTTTAAATTATCGAAATGAAGTCGCGTTCTATTCGGAATATCGAAGTCGCTAATCGCCACCCTCGGGTGCGGGTATCGGCGGCTAGTGTGAGCAAGGTGGTGCTGGCCTTGGATACGATGCGAACGTACCGCTGTCCTGCGGGCGAAATCTCGGTCGTCTTTGTGAATGACCGTGAAATTATAAGATTACACAAAGATTTCATGGATGATGCCACGGTGACGGATGTGATTACCTTTGAGGGCGAAGACCATCCGGATGAACCCTTTGCGGGAGAGATTTGTGTGAATGTGGATCAGGCTAAGCGTGAGGCGAAGGAGCGCGGCTGTGAATGGATGGACGAGCTCATGCTTTACGTGGTGCATGGCTGGCTGCATTTGGCGGGCTTGCGTGATAAGAAACCAAAGCAGGCAAAGTTAATGCGGGCAGGGGAGGCGGCGGCCTTGGCTTTCTTGTCGAAGAGCAAAATTAAGTTACGCCTGTTGAAATAACTTTCTCGCCCTCGGATTATGGAAGTGGTTTAACGCTTTTAGATATGAAACGCAGTGTATTGATTCACTCAGGTGGCATTGATTCCACTGTACTCTTGGCACACTTGCTTGCTACGGGTCGCGAAGTCTTTGCGCTGAGTGTGGATTATGGACAACGTCACCGTCGCGAGATTGAAGCCGCGAAAATAATCTGTACACATTACGGCGTGAAACATCAGGTTGCGGACTTGCGGGCCTTGGCGCCGTTATTTGGGGCGAACGCGTTGACGGATAACGCGGTCGCTGTACCCGAAGGGCACTATGAAGAACTTTCGATGAAGGCTACGGTCGTGCCGAATCGTAACATGTTATTGATTTCGGTGGCGACAGCTTGGGCGATTTCGTTGAAAGCCAGTTCGGTGGCCTACGGAGCGCATGGCGGTGACCATGCGATCTATCCTGATTGTCGACCTGTCTTTGCGGATGCCTTAGATAAGGCCATGCGGTTAGCCGATTGGCATGAAATTTCTTTGGAACGTCCCTTCGTGGGAATGGATAAGGCAGCGATTGTCCGTCGTGGCACTGAATTAAAAGTGCCGCTCGCTTTGACGTGGTCTTGTTATGTCGGTGGGGCGAAACATTGCGGACGCTGTGGCACGTGTGTGGAACGAAAAGAAGCATTTAAGAATGCGGGCGTAGCAGATCCGACCGACTACGTTGCCTAATGTCGCGTATAAGTGTGCCCGATAGTCGGGTGTCAGACTCTTCTATGTTTGCTAAATATTTTCCATTAATTCCAACTTTGGTTAATGATTAAAGCAAAAGGTCTATTTTGTATTTATATTGCACTAGGTTTCCTCACCGCCGCACAGGCTTGTCCGTGTGGTTGTGTTAAAGTCTGTGTCGATAACTTAGCGGATCGCCCGACGGCGCAAGCTGGTACTTTCACACTGGATTTGCGTTATGACTATATTAACCAAAATGAGCGTAGTAGTGGTGCAGCTACGGATTGGGTCGCTACACACCGAAATCTGGTCGCCACCATTGAGACGCAATTACTCGGTAAAACTGTATCAATCACTGTGCCGCGAATCGATCGGACACTTGAGGTTGATGGCGACACAGCTAAGGTGGTTGGACTTGGTGATATCACGATTACGACACGTGATACGTGGGAGGGTTATACCGTTTCGGTGGGATTAAAATTACCAACTGGAAAAGATAACCTTAGTATTATTTTTCCAACACATTACCTGCAGCCGCAGCCAGTAGGATCGACGGTAGGATCAGATTTAGCATGGCGTCTTCTTTTTTCACGACGTTACCTGCAGCCAGGTACGGGTTCGACGGATTTACTCTTGGGTATTCGAAAAGATTTCGGTTTACCGACGGACAGCCTTAGTGAATTCGTGCAGATTCAGGGACAAGTTGCAGTGGTTTCTGACGCGTATTTCCGTCCAGGAAGCACTCTGTCACTAAACGCAGGGCTTCGCTATAAATTCACCGAATCGTTGGCTCTGTCGTTACAAGGCACATTGCTTAGACAATATCGCGACAAGAATATCCAAGGTACAGTGGATGTGGCTTATGCAGAGGACGCCGAGAGCGCAGGTCTACAGCAAATCATAACTGCTGGTATAAGTTATAAGTTTAACGCCACCACGAATGCATATGTATTCTATAGCGATCCACTGCACACTTTGAACTACGCACCTAATTCGGAGGGTGGGTTGGTTAATCCGGTACATGCCTCGGCTATCTGGTCGGTTGGCTTAATGCACACGTTCTAAACTAGGTTCGTATATAAAACTTCAGAGGCCTGTCGTATTTGGATGCGACAGGCCTCTTTTATGCGTAATTGTCGTTAGCATAAATAATGTGCCTTGCGAGGGGGCGATGCCCTGGTCTATTTCGAGGTCTCGATGTTTACCTGTCGTAAAATCTACGCCGACATTCCGTTTGCCCATCGGCAATTTCGGCACGAGGGACGTTGCGCCTTTATCCATGGTCACAATTGGGCGATTGAAATTGAATTTGCATGCACGAAGTTAGATGAGCGCGGCTTCGTGGTGGATTTTGGCGGGCTGGGTTTCTTGAAGAAGTGGATTGACGAGAATTTGGATCACGCGTGTTTATTTGCCGAAGCCGACCCCGAGCGGGCGGCTTTGCTGAAAAATCACCCGAAGCTCTTTAAGCCATTGGTGATTGATTCGGTTTCCACGGAAGGTATCGCCAAGTTCTTATTCGAAACTTTTGAACCGATGGTACGTCGCGAACTCGGTGATCGCGCCTGGGTGCAGCAAATTATTTTGCACGAGGACACGAAAAATTCGGCGCGTTACGAGCCCGACGCTTAACGATGGCTGAGCTGTATCCCGTCAACGAAACCTTTCTCAGTTGGCAGGGAGAAGGTGTGCACCTTGGACGCAAAGCATTTTTTATCCGCCTGCAGGGTTGTCCGGTGAAATGCACTTGGTGCGATTCAGCGTCGACCTGGCATCCGCAGTACGTACCCAAACAGGTACGCAAGGCGACCGCTGAAGAATTGGCCGCCGAAGTTTTAGCCGCTCAACCCGAGTTTGTGGTGCTGACCGGTGGCGAGCCTTGCATACATGATTTATCGATGCTTTTGGCGGCGATGGCGGCGGTGAAGCTGCCGGTGCACCTAGAGACCTGTGGAGCCTACCCGATTGCGGATGGCTTCGCCTGGGTCACCGTGAGCCCCAAATGGGCTAAGCCGCCCTTGGCGGAGTCCCTGGCGCGAGCGGATGAGGTTAAGCTCATCGTCGAGGAGGCGGATTCTATTGAGAAGTGGACGGCGGCAGTGGGTGGCAAGTGGCTCTCAAACCACGTTTGGCTCCACCCCGAGTGGTCGAAGCGGGCAGACCCTATCATTTTAAAGGCAATTACCGAGAAAGTTAAGAATGTCGGGGCGCCGTACCGGGCCGGTTGGCAGGTGCACAAGCCTTATGCAGCGGACAGTTTGGATGAGCGGGCGAGGCCGCCGGCACCTCTGGGTGGCGACCCGACGAAGGGTTTTTAAAAAGTCGGGAGTAACTTTTCACCGATTGTTTTCTTTTTTGCTTCACTCCGAGGCATAAGAGTCATTCAAAACGGACTCATGACCCGCCACGCTGTGCTCGCCTTGGAAGATGGAACGATTCTTCGGGGAAGGGCATTTGGGGCTGAAGTCACGCTCTGTGGCGAAGCGGTGTTCAACACCAGCATGACGGGCTATCAGGAAATTTTAACGGATCCATCGTACTTCGGTCAGATCGTCACGATGACCACGCCGCAAATCGGTAACTACGGTGTGAATGAGGAAGATTTAGAATCGCAACGTCCACATGTGGCCGGATTTGTGGTGCGTGAACTTTCGCCCATCGTTTCGAACTGGCGTGCGACCACCGATTTAGGTTCGTGGTTAAAGAAGTACGGCATTCCTGGCATCGAAGGTATCGATACGCGTGCACTCACGAAGAAACTGCGTTCGAGTGGCGTCATGAAGGCCTGTCTTTCGACGGAAGGAATTTCAGATGAAGAAGCTTTGAAACGCGCTCGCGCCTGGGCGGGAACAGTCGGTGCCGACTTCGTGAAAGAGGTCACCTGTAAGGAGTCTTATAATTACAATAAAAACGCAGGGGATTGTGAGGCCTTTACCGTGGTCGGAACCCATTTAAATAAGCCTAAGAACCGCCCCGTGCGTTACCGTATCGCGGCGTATGATTTCGGTGCTAAGACTTCGATTTTCCGTCGCCTCGTGGCTTCGGGATTTGATGTGCAGGTTTTCCCAGCGACCACCCCCGCTGCGACCATCCGTGCTTATAATCCCGACGGCGTTTTTCTCTCCAACGGACCGGGCGATCCCGCGGCGTTGAAGTATGCGCATGAAGCGGTACGTGATTTAATTAAAACTTATCCAGTATTCGGAATTTGCCTGGGCCACCAAATTATCACCCACGCAATTGGCGCCTCGACATATAAATTAAAATTTGGTCACCGCGGTGGCAATCAGCCTGTGAAGAACACCGAAGAAGGTCGCGTGTCGATCACAGCGCAGAACCACGGCTTTGCTTCGAAGCCTGATGAGTTGGAGCGTTGCGGTGCGATTGTGACCGAAGTGAATTTGAATGACGGTACCGTGTCGGGCTTGCGCCTGAAAGATAAGCCCGTTTTCTCGGTGCAATATCACCCAGAAGCTGGTCCAGGTCCGAACGATGCCGATGTGCTCTTCGACCGCTTCTACGACATGGTCGCGAAGGCTAAGACCAAGTAATCAGGCTGGCTTAGAGTTCGACCTGCATTCCAAGTTCAACCACACGGCCAGGCGGCAGGTTGAAGTAAGCCGTCGCTGAGAGGGCGTTCCGATTGAGCACTTCAAAGAGTTTCTCTTGTACGGTGTTAAGTGAGAAATTCTTAGACGTATCGCGCACAATGGTTTCGCGACTGAGGAAATAGGTGATCTCCATTTCATTCGGCTTAATCCCTAATTCGGTGTAGGCCGCTTCAAGCACGGGGAAGATGTCTTGTTTTTCACGAAAACCAAATTTACCAGTGACGCGAAGGACGGAAGGGAATTCGAGTTTTTCAAGGTTGCAGAAGGATTTACCGCGAAGGTTAAACGTTACGCGTTCATCGCGATTCACGTATGCACGGTCTTCGTCGACGGATAGGGTGATGACGATGATGTGATCGTGGAGGGCCTTGTTGTGCTTTAAATTGTGGGCGAGGGCCATCGGTACGGAATTACTCATCCCGGCGAGGTAGATGGCGGTGCCTTTAACCCGACTGAGTTTACCGGCTTGGAAGCGATCTTCTACGCTATCGAGGAAGAGGCTGAAATCTTCGCCTTGTTCGGTGTCTAAAAGTTTTTGGCGCATCGCGATACGACCCTTATTCCAAACGGACATAATGTAATAGACGAGGAAGCCGGCGGCGAGGGGCAGCCAGCCGCTCTCAAAGATTTTCGGCAGGTTGCCGGCGACAAACAATAATTCCATTAACATTAACGGTGCGACGAGGATGTAAGCCGTAACGGTTGGAATACGAAGTTTTTGGCGCAAGTATTGTCCGAAGAGAATAGTGGTCACCAGCATCGTGAGGCTGACCGCGATACCGTAGGCGCTGGCTAGGTTTTCGGACGACTTGTATTGTAAGACGAGGTAGACCGAGCCGATCATGAGTAACCAATTTATAATCGGGATATAAATCTGACCGAACTCTTCATCGGAGGTTCGTTCGATGCGCATACGCGGCAGGAAGTTGAGCTGAATAGCCTGCATCGTTGTGGAGAACGCACCCGAGATCAGGGCTTGGGAAGCGATGATGGCGGCGAGCGTGGCGATGATGATGAGCGGAATCTGCGCCCAGGCCGGTGCCATATTAAAGAACGGATTGTAGCCGCCCGCGATGATACGTTCGTGTGATGCGAGCGCCCAAGCGCCTTGGCCGAGGTAATTGAGAATCAGGGCAGGGAAGACGATGAAGTACCAGCCTGCACGAATCGGTTTTTGGCCGAAGTGACCCATGTCGGCGTAAAGCGCTTCGGCTCCCGTAACCGTAAGGAAGACGGCGCCGAGGACGATCATGCCAAGGCCGGGATTTTCCATAAGGAAGCCGACGGCCACGAGCGGATTGAAAGCACTCATCAGCTGGGTGGCTTGTTCGTGATTTTTAATGAGCGATGCGGCACCGCAGGTAGCGATACAGATGAACCAGATTAAAGTGATTGGCCCGAAGTACAGTCCGACTTTGCCAGAGCCGCGTTTTTGCAAGCAGAAGATACCAAAAAGAATTACGACCGCAGCAGTAGGGATGAAGTATTTTATGAAATGGGGATTAGTAATAGCCTGAAGAATGGGATTCAGTTGTTCCGTGGTGGTGTGCGCACCGACTTCTTTAACACCTTCGAGTGCCGAGAGCACTGAGATCGCTGGCGTGATAACACCGTCGCCGAACAATAAAGCGGTGCCGAAAACCCCAAGTAGAATAAGCCCGTTGCGGTGTTTGCGTTTGCGGGGTTGGTTGGGGTCGTGTGGTTGGGCGGCCTCAACTTTTTTGGCTGCCAACTTATCTTGGGCGGAGGCGAGCGAGACGAGGGTCATGATGCCACCTTCACCGTCGTCGTTCGCTTCCATCATGAAGAGGACGTACTTAATGGTTACGACGCAGGTGAGTGCCCAGATAATCATCGATAGGGCAGGGATGATGACTTGCTCGGGGGTGGCGCCCGCGTTGATGCCGTTGCGAAGGCATTCGCGGAAGGCGTAGAGTGGACTGGTACCGATATCACCGAAGACAACCCCGAGGGCGGCAATCGTAGCGGTGATAGTTAAGGGTTTGGTCAGCGACGAAGCTGGTTGTGGCTGGGTCTCCTGGGTGGCTTCTTTCATGAAAGTGAGTTATTCACACTGTGGGCTTTTCGGCCGTAGGCAAAACCATTCGGGATAGGCGGGGCTTGCCTTTTTGTCCCACTCCTTCATTTCAAGGGGTAATTCCACCCCTTTCCAAAATAATAACATGAATACCCACACAATCGCCACCCAGCTCTTCATTGCACAAGCCTCTACCGCGCCTGCGGGAGATGCCGCCGCCAGACCGAGCTGGTTGCCTCTGCTCGCCTACTTGCTGCTTTTTGCCGCAATGTATTTCTTCCTCTTTGCGCCTGCACGTAAGGCACAGAAAGAACGCGAAAAAATTCAATCGGGTTTAGAGCCGGGCGACAACGTCATCACGAGCACCGGTATTTACGGTCGCGTGGTTGGCATTGCCGATGACCGTGTGACGCTGGAGCTCGAATCCGGTCGCATGGTGGTGCACAAATCGGCCGTGGCCGGTAAAGCCGAAGATGGTGCCAAAGCCATCCAAGCTTAAGCACTTAACCCTCACTTATAAAGAATATGACATCCAGGCCATGGTTCTGGAAGGTCGCGGTCTCGCTGGTTGTCCTAGCGGCAGCTTTTTACGAGTTCTACCCGATCGCTCCAATCCCCTTAGAGGAGTTCGTGCCCACGCAGGTCATTCGTAATCAAGCAGAGTTTGAGAAAATTCATGCCGAAGCGAAGACGCGCGTTCTTAATTACAAAAATCCGGCCATCGCAGAGGATCAGAAGTCCGTTTCCTACTACTCCGCATTGCGTGACATCGGTGAAGGTAAAGGCCGCGCCGCTGCCGTGGATTTATTGCCCTTCTTCTTCGACGAAAAGGATTTCGTGAAGGAGCCAGATATATCGAAGCGTAATATTTTAGTGCTGAAGCAGGAGCTGCTCGCTTCGCAAGGGAAGTTGAAGTTGGGCTTGGATTTACAGGGCGGGGTTTCGTTTACGCTTAAGGTGGATCCATCGGGTATCGAATCCGGTGCGCAATCCGGTAAAGAGAAAGCCAACGTACCGCATGCGGAAATGGTGAATCAGGCATTACATGTGATGGGGCAGCGCGTGAATCAATTTGGCGTTGCCGAGCCCGTGTTGCGTCCGGTGGGTGACCTAGCTTTAGAAATTCAACTTCCCGGTGAAGATGCCGCGAATAACCCCGACGTCATTGATGCTTTAAAGAAGCCGGCGAAGTTAGAGTTCCGTCAGGTGCATCGTACGGAACGACCCAGCCCCGATGTGCGTGAGCGTTCGACCAAGGCGTTGCAGGATGAAAATGGTGCGATTGCTACCTACGAAGCTTTGACGGAGCGTAATGTGGATCGTCGTTCAGGCGAAATCCGGGTGACACGTTATTATATTCGCAAACGGGCGGATGCCACGGGCGCGATTATCAAGGCCTCATCGGCACGTTCGGATGATGGGATGTCATTCTACGTCGATATGCGTTTTACCGATGAGGGCACCAAGAAGTTTGGCGACCTCACGGGCAAGATTGCCGAAGGAAATGCCAAGGCGGGCGGCCTCGGTCAACTGGCCGTTGTCTTGGATGGCGTATTGCAATCCGCACCAACGGTGCGTGAGGCCATTCGTAGTTCAGGTGCATCGATTACGGGATCCTTTACTCGCGAAGAAGCGATTAACCTCTCTAACGTTTTAAATAATCCGTTGGAGTTTCCATTGATTACGCAGGACGTCACTTCGGTGGGTCCTTCACTGGCGAAGGATGCCCAGCATAAATCGGTCGTCGCCTCGGTGGTAGCCGTCAGCTTGGTCGTCCTCTTCATGGTCGGATTCTATGTTTGGGGCGGCTTTATTGCCGTCTTCGGCATGGTGATGAATCTTTTGATTATGTTAGGTGCGATGGCATACCTCGGTGCCACGATTACACTGCCTGGCGTCGCCGCTCTCGTCTTAACCCTCGGTATGGCGGTGGATGCGAACATTCTAATTCTCGAACGTGTGCGTGAAGAAGCGCGCGCGGGCAAAGATCGCGCGGTCTCACTGCGTGAAGGTTACAATCGAGCCATGTGGACGATTGTGGATGCCAATCTCACGCACTTACTGGTCGCAATTATTCTCGTGGTCTTGGGTACGGGTCCTGTGCGTGGCTTTGGTATCACTTTAGTCATCGGTATCTTCACGACGTTGTTCACGACGTTGGTCACCTGTCGTGGCATCCAAGAGTTCGCGTTACAGCAGGGAATTATGAGTCGAATTTTCGGTCTGCCGGTTTTCAAGCCGACTTTGAATATTCAGTTCCTGAAATTCTCACGCGTCGCCTTTATTGTTTCTTGGATGATTGTTGGCTTGGGCATCAGCGAACTCGTTTACAAAGGTAAGGAAGCTTTTGGTAAGGATTTCCGTGGTGGTGAGTCGACACTCGTGGCGTTGCAGCCGGGTGCAAAGGTTGAGACCAACCAAATCGTCCAAATTGCAACGAGCCTAGGCTTTCCGGATACCACGGTGACCTTGCAGTCGCCAGTGGGTGGTGGTGAAACACGTTTACGGATTGAAACGCAACTCACGCAGGATCGTACCCAAGGTGATTTTGCCAACCTGACTAAGATTGTTGCTGGCATTAAGGAAAAGCATCCGGAGATTTTACTGAATCCAGAATTAGGCGCCGATAAACTTATGCTATCGCGTGAAGCGATTGGGGGGTCGGTGAGTAGCGACATGCGCACCAACGCCATTCTTTCGGTGATCTACGCGTTAATCGGAATTGGGATTTACGTCTCACTGCGCTTTGAAACGGGCTTTGGTATCGCGGCGATGGTTGCGACATTGCACGACGTCTTGATGACGATTGCGTTATTCGTCTTCTTTGGCGGTCAATTCAACGCGGCCCTGATTGCGGCAATCTTGCTCATCATCGGTTACTCGGTGAATGATACCATTGTCGTCTTCGACCGGATTCGGGAAGAGTTGTCGCACAATCCCGGACGCTCGTTGCGTGATGTGATTCACTATGCGATCAATCGCACATTATCGCGCACGATTCTGACTTCCTCGACGGTCTTCCTTTGTGCGGTCGCGCTTTGGGCCTTCGGTGCGGGCGATGTGCGCCTCTATGGTGAAGTCTTTATCTACGGTGTGCTCACGGGCACATTCTCCTCAATCTTTATTGCGAGTCCGATTTTCTATTGGTGGCACAAGGGTGAACGCAAAGGTGTGGACGCTGCGGAACTCCCTCGACGCTACTCATGGGAGGCGGGTTCTGACGTTTAAGTCAGCCGCACCACGACAATGGCCGCATGGTTACATCGGGCTGCAGATGCTGAAAAAACTAAGCGTCTGTCGGCGAGTTTAGGAGTCAGCGATCCCGTGGCATACGCCCTCGCGCGTTTATTTGACGACGAAGAGGCAGCGGAGCGTCACCTCCGTCCACAGTTAGCACATGTGTCGGATCCATTTGCAGTCGGAAATTTACGCAAGGCAGCGGAACGCATTATGCAAGCCGTAGCCCAAGGTGAATCGATTGCGATTCTCGGCGACTACGATGTCGATGGCGTTTCGAGCACCGCGATATTGATGCATTTCCTTCGTCGCTTGGGTGCCGCACCGGTGGCCTTTGTGCCGAGACGATTAGAGGAAGGCTATGGTTTGTCGGTAGCGGCGTTGGAGCGCGTCTTAAGTGAAGCGCACCCGAAGTTATTCATCGCCTTGGATTGTGGTACTAACTCCATTGCTGAAGTTGAACGATTGCTGTCGGGAAAAGTAGACGTCATCATCGTGGATCACCACGTTGCCAAGGAAAAGCCTGCACCGTGTATTCTGGTGAACCCGCGCGTGAACGACCCCGCAGACGCACCTTGGCAATCGCTATGTACGGCTGGCTTAGTTTTTAAATTAGTTCACGGAATATTAAAAGTGCTGCGACTGTCGGGTGATGAGCGTGGCTCGAGTATCGCGGTGAAGGACTACCTGGATTTAGCTGCGTTGGGTACGATTGCAGACCTAGTGCCGCTGCTCGCGGAAAATCGAATCTTAGCAGCGCATGGATTAAAGGCACTCGGTGAGGCACGTCGTCCTGGTGTGCGCGCCCTGATCAACGTCAGCGGCATGGAAGCGGGCGGGGTCTTAACCTCGATGGACGTTTCTTATCGTCTCGGTCCTCGCATTAATGCCAGCGGCCGATTGGCGGACGCCTCGTTGCCTTTACAATTACTCTTATCGAATTCCACGACAGATTGTGAGCGTGATGCGGAGTTGCTGGACCAAATTAACCGTGAGCGACAAGAGATTGATAAGCGTGTGACCGAAGAGGCCACCGCTCAGGCGGAGTCGATGGGCGACTTGCCAGGCTATGTTTTACACGGCGAATGGCATCCGGGTGTAGTCGGAATTGCGGCGGGAAAAATTTGTCGAGCTTTGGACCGACCGGTTATTGTACTGGGGCAGGAAGGCGAAATGGCGAAGGGTTCGGGGCGTGGCGTACCTGGTACGAATTTGGTTGAGGCTCTCACTACATGCTCAGCCCTTTTAAAAACTTTCGGTGGTCACCCGATGGCGGTTGGCGTTTCGCTCAATGTGACTGATGTGGCGGAGTTTCGCGCTCAATTTGCGAAAGCCATTGCGGCCCAGAAAGCGGCAGGTGTGGCGATGGCCGATGGACGCGACCTTGAGATTGTGCATTGGATAAAAGCCACCGATGTAACAGATCGGGTTTTAGATGACCTTGAATTATTGCAACCATATGGCGAAGCGAATGCGGAGCCGATTTTTGGCGTACGTGGTTTTATTTTTGATAAAGCGCCCCAGGTTTTCGGTGATGGTAATTTTCGTTTTCAATTTAACATCTCCGGCTCACGCAAAATTAATTTCATTGCCTGGCGCATGGCGACGCGCCTGCCCGAGGTCGGTCGGGCGGTGGATTTAGCGGTGAAGCTGCAATGGAATCGCTGGCAGGGGCGGAAACTTCCACAAGTTGAAATACTCGACTGGCGCTATGCAGGATAAATTTCCACTTTTATTTTGGTTAAGGATGGGTCTATTGTCTTTTGGTGGCCCGATGGCGCAGGTCGCGATGTTGGAAGATGAGTGTGTGCGTAAGCGTGCGTGGCTAACGGCAGGGGAGTTTGGACGCGGGATGGGATTATGCATGTTTCTCCCTGGTCCAGAAGCCCAGCAATTAGTCGCTTGGGTGGCTTGGCGACGCTTCGGAAAAGTCGGCGCAATCCTGGCGACGCTTCTATTTATTTTCCCCGGCTTATTGCTCTGCGGTCTTTTGGCGTGGGCTTATGTTTTGACCAGTCAGTTTGTCGTTGTCGGTGGAGTCCTGGCGGGCGCCCGAGCAGCGGTGGCAGGTATTATTTTGGTCGCAGGATATAAAATGTTTACGCGAAACTGTGTACAACAGGAGCAGAAGGTGGCGGCGGGAGTTTCCTTTGGTGGTTTATTTTTAGCGGTGCCGTTCATGTTCTTAGCGATGGTCGGGGCGTTATACGCTTGGTTCATTCGTCCTGAGGATGAGGGCGAGCCGTCGAGCGTATCCGATGCATTGTGGTCGGCCTTACAAAAGGTGGCGCGATACCTGATTCCCGTAGTCGGAGTATACTTAATACTATGGTTAATTTTTAGGCACGAACACGGCGTCGTACAATTAGCGGAAACATCATTGCTGGCTGTTCTTGCTTCGTTCGGAGGAGCGTATGCTGCATTGGGAATTTGGCAGGTAAGATCGGAAGCCGCCGGATGGTTGAAGCCGGGTCAATTTGGTGACGCCTTAATCGTGGGTGAGGCGACGCCAGGCCCGTTATTACTGGCCGGAAGTTTTGTGGCGTTCGTCGCAGGGTATCACGGAAAAATCTTTGGCGGTAATGACAGCATTGTTTGGGGTGTGACGGGATTGATGATCGCCGCCGTGTTTACATTTTATACTTCAACGGCCGTAATTTTGGCCTTCGCGCCATTAGCGGAGGATGGGGTAGGGGATCGACGTTTCCATGCAGTCGTCGGTATGGTTTCAGCAGTGGCAGTGGGTGCGATTTTGTACCTTGGCCTTAGCTTATTGCTGGCCGTCTGGACGGTGCCATTGTTGGTCTTGGTCGCCGTGGCGGCAGGGTACATGTTTTATCGGAATAAGTTTTCGGTCCCGGTATTGATTGGTTTTGGAGCGTTGGTTGGACTTTTTAATGCACGGTAAGTGGCATCGGCTTGCATGCGGCTGGCGGTCGTCTTTTATTAGACCTCACATACCCCTATGCTATTAAGAACCTTACTCCTTAGCTTGGTTGCTGCTTCGCTTGGCGCTGCCGAAGTACCCACGCGTAAAATTCTCTTCTTCACAAAGTCGAGCGGCTATGAGCACGAAGTGATTTCATGGGCCAAGGGTCAGCCAAGTTTTGCCGAGAAAGAATTATTAGTCTTGGGTAAGGAAAATAACTGGGAGTTCACATTCTCAAAGGACGGCTCAAAGTTTAGCCCAGAATACTTGGCGCAATTCGATGCCTTGTTGTTTTACACTACGGGCGACCTATGTGATTTAGGTCGAGACAAGAACCCTCCGATGACTTTGGCAGGGAAGCAGGCAATTTTTGATTTCGTTCGGGGCGGTAAAGGTTTTATTGGCACCCACTCGACCTCAGATACCTTTCACACTGATAACGAGTCCCAGAAGGGTCCCGAGCGTTACCTGAATCACTGTGAGAAGGCCGATCCGTTCGTAAAGTTCCTCGGCGCAGAATTCATTATTCACGGTAAACAGCAGGTAGCAAAGAATACGGTCGTTGATCCAACATTCCCTGGTTTCGAGAAGGTCGGTGAATCATTCTCATTTCAGGAAGAATGGTACTCATTGAAGGATTATAATTCAGACATTCACGCCCTGACCTTGATTGATGCACCTGCGATGGATGGCACAATGTATGAGCGTCCGCCGTATCCTAATTGCTGGGCACGCAATGAAGGTAAGGGTCGGATTTTCTACACGGCCATGGGGCACCGTGAAGACGTTTGGACGAATCCAATTTACCGTCAGATCTTAGTCGGTGGTATTAAATTTGCCTTGGGTGATGTCAAAGGTGACACCACGCCCAATTTGATGAAGGTGGCTCCGGGTGCATCGGTAAATCCAAAGTATGTGGCACCAAAGGCAGCAGCAGTCGTTACACCTGCTACTAAATAATTATAAAGAATGCGTTCGCGTGCTGATGCCCAAGCCCAAGTGGTGAATGGCCCTCAGCTCACTTCGGCGCAGAAGAAATCGGGTCTAGCCGCTTGGCTGGGCTGGTTCTTTGATGGATTAGATCTCCACTTGTACACTTTGGTGGCGATGGTGTTCGTGGGACAGTTATTGGGAACTACGGACACAAAGCGTGATGACGTGGCGCACTATGCCTCCATTATTCAAGCTGCGTTCTTGGTGGGTTGGGCGGTGGGTGGAGTTTTCTTTGGACGCCTCGGAGATTATCTAGGGCGCAGTCGAACCTTGGTGCTGACGATTTTAACTTACGCATTGTTTACGGGTTTATCTTTTTGGGCAACGCACTGGTGGCACTTGATGATTTTCCGATTTCTAGCGGCCTTGGGTATTGGGGGTGAGTGGGCCGTTGGGGCTTCGTTATTATCCGAGACTTGGCCGAAGCATTGGCGCCCGTGGATTGCGGCCGTATTGCAGTGTGCGGTTAATTTAGGAATCTTAGCAGCGATTTTGGCCGTCTATGTTTTGCAATCATTTCCGGGGTACGAACCCAAGTGGGTGTTTCTAGTGGGACTGTTACCGGCCTTGATTACGCTTTGGATTCGTAAGGCCGTGCCGGAGACTGAGGAATGGCATGAAGCTAAAAAGGAGTCGGTGGTGCCTCCGATGTCCGACTTATTTTCTAAACAAAATCGGAACACAACTTGGATTGTGCTTACAATTTGTGCGATATCCTTAACCGCGCACTGGACCTTTATGTTTTGGCAACAGGGGTATATATTGCATCACCCCGAAGCCGTCGGTTTGGAAACAACATTAAAACAGGCGGTGCCGTTGACGGCCCTTTTTTGGATAATGATGGGTTCGCTCGTGGGTAATTTTGGTGCCGGTGCCTTGGCTCGATTCTTGGGTTACCGAGCGGCCTTCATGTTATTGTTCTCACTCTATGCGGTTTTAATGTGGATCACTTTCTCAACGACCTGGAGCTTGAGTACGACGTATGTGCTATTTACGGCCATTGGGTTTACGCAGGGCGTGTTCGGTTTATTCACGATGTGTTTACCGCCACTGTTTCCCACGCTGCTACGCACTACGGGTGCGGGCTTTTGTTATAATGTAGGCCGCATTTTTGCGGCGGCTGGTACGGTGTTCTTCGGAATTTTTGCCCACGTTGGCGATTACACACAGTGCCTCTTCTACGCCTCGTTCCTTTTTATTCCCGTTGCGATCTTATCCTATTGGCTTCCGCAAGAAGGGGATGCCTAACTGCCCAGTTTTTGAACCTGTTTGAACTCAGCGGCAGTGACGGGTGTCACGGAGAGTCGATTGCCTGGGCGCATGATGAGCATGCTTTTTAATTCACGTGTGGCTTTCAAGGTCTCGAGGCTTACGTGGTTTTTAAATTTCTTATTAAATTTAACCTCGATGCAGAACCAACGAGGCTCGGCGGGTTTGGATTTGGGGTCGAAATATTCAGACTTACCATCGAACTGGGTGGGGTCGGCAAAAGCTAATTTGGAAACCGTCGCCAGGCCTGCGATCCCTGGGCTGTCGCAGTTCGAGTGATAAAATAAAACGGTATCGCCGACCTTGGCGGAGCGCATGAAATTACGGGCTTGGTAATTGCGCACGCCGGTCCAGGGTTCGCGACCTTTTCGTTCGAGGTCGGCGAAGGAAAATTCGTCGGGCTCTGTTTTCATTAACCAGTACTGCATGAGTCACTAAGTGTGAGGGCGGGTATTTTGACAAGTAAGGAGGTGGTTAGCGTTGCCATGGTGGGTGTTTTACCAAAGAGGTAGTTGGTCGTGCGTTTACTGGATTCACATTGTCACCCGGCTGCAGTGGCCCGCCAGGGTAAGCTGTCGGAATGGGTGACGACGGTTAAGGCCGCCGGTGTTGAGGGTGTGGTGGCGATTGGCACCGACTTGGATGATTGGTCTGAGTATCGGGACATCGCACATGCCCAGCCGGATTTTTTTAAACACACCGTCGGACTACACCCCTGTCACGTGATCGAAGGGTGGGAAGAGACGGTCGCTGCGATTACGCCTTATTTTGCCGATCACACCGTGCCGGCAGCGCTGGGTGAAATCGGTTTAGATTATTATCGATTGCCGACTGATTCGACGGAGATTGCGCAAACCAAGCTCATGCAACAAGGCGCGTTTCGTCAGCAACTCATGTTGGCTTATCAACTCGATTGTCCGGTGGTGATTCACTCGCGTTATGCCTTTGCGGATTGCATCAAGATGATTGACGAAAGCGGAGTCGATTGGCGAAAGGTCGTGTTCCACTGTTTCGTGGAAGGTCCAGAAGCGGTACGTGAACTGAATCGTCGCGGTGGCCGAGCTTCGTTTACGGGTGTGATTACTTACCCCAATTGCCCTAATATTCTCGGATCCTTGAAAGCCCAAGGCGTCGCACGGTTGATGTTAGAGACGGATGCGCCGTACCTTGCGCCGCAATCCGTACGCGGCAAAGAAAACACCCCGGCAAATTTACCAGAGATTGCGATTAAAGCGGCGGAGGTTTTAGGGCTTCCGGTGGATGAGGTGGCGGAAATCGCCACCATGAATGCCCGCGCGTTTTTTGGTTTCTAAATCAGCCGACACATTATTGTTACACGTTCGAAGCCGAAAAAGGTCATCGATGGTTTAGGTTATTGCGAATGATGAATCAAACGCCGGGTGCCAATTTGGCAGAACTTAAGAATCGTTTGGGTTTCATGCACTGGCTGAGCCCCGTGGTGAACCAAATGGTTAAAGTGCGGGAATTCGATGATTTCTTAAATAACATCCAGGCCTCAGGTCGGACGGATTTTTTTGGCAGTGCGAAGGAGTTTTCAAAACTCTCTGCGACGTGGAGTGACGATTGTTTGGCGCGCATCCCACGCGATGGCCCCTTGATTATTATGGCTAATCACCCCCATGGCTTAGCCGATGGGATAGTGGGTATGGATTTTATCCTACGGGCGCGCCCCGATGCCTTGGTGGTCGGCAATCGCTGGTTGGCTCAGATTCCTGGCATTCGCCC
>CAIVVQ010000153.1 GCA_903909465.1 uncultured Opitutia bacterium
GTCTTCAGAAATAATTAAAACCTTCGACGCATTTTGCGCCTCAGCCGTCGGCTGCCATTCCGAATACCGCGGCGGCAATCCATTCGCCTTCGGCATGATCCACACCTGAATAAAGCGTAAAACCTCATTATTTAAAGGGTTAAACTCACTATGCTTCACGCCCGACCCCGCACTCATGACCTGGATTTCTCCAGGTTTTAATTGCGCATTATTTCCCAAACTGTCGCGGTGTGCGATGGCGCCTTCTAAGACATAACTAAAAATTTCCATGTCCTTGTGGCCATGCGTTGGGAACCCAGCACCCGGTGCGACCGTGTCCTGATTGATCACGCGCAACGCTCGAAAGCCCATGTGCTTCGAGTCGTGATAGTCGCCGAAACTAAAACTTAGCTTCGACTGTACCGCACCGTAATCCATGAATCCACGATCGGCGGAGCGTCTAATGGTTGTCTTTGTCATGGCCTCACTCAAATCACTTTAGGTCGCAGCGCAATCACACACACCTTATTGCAACGGACAGCCGGAGGTGAGCTTCTCAGGTGCAGCTTCTAATTTGAGCGAACGCTCCACTACCCGCCCCAACTGCGCCAAACGCACCGAGAGGTCTTTGATAATTTCGGCACTGTAGCCAGGGTTGGATTGCACAATCAAACCGCCCGGAGCGACTAGAACCGTGCTCGCACTGCGTGAAGCTTGATACGCATTAATGATTTCGAAATTAGGATCAGCGATGACCGTGAAGTTCGCCCCCACCGCCTTCGTCCACTCCTTCGCCGTGTCGGCCTCGGCATTAACAATCCCCAATATTAAAGCACTGTTTCCGTAGGCCGCTTGCAACTGATTGATGAACACCGCGGCATCACGCGAGCACGGACATTCTTTCTCAATAAAGTAAATCAACATCGGCTTTGCGGCATTGAGCGCCTTCGTGCTCACCGTCTTTCCGGCGCTATCCTGCCATTCAAATTGTGGTGCCGTCGTGTTCGCCTGCTGTGCCGCCGTGGCAATCAATTTGGCTGTCAATGGATGTTCCACCTTATCGCGAAAACGAATCAACCCACCCGCCTCGCGCTTCACTGCCGATGGATTAGCTGAAACAATAAACTGACCCATCATGCCGCCGTCTTCGTGATTCGCCATGTGGCAGTGATACATAAACGGATTGGTATCGCTGGCGAAATCTTCGAACTTCGCAATGAAGGTGAGCGAGGTCCCGCGCGGCAAATACACCGTGTCCTTCCACCCCTGTTCGTAATCCGCAATCGTACCCTTGGTCCGAGTTAACAGCTTAAACTGCACATCGTGAACGTGAAAGGCATGGCCGAAAACATTGCTATTGGTCACCGTCCAAATCTCGGTCGACCCCAATTTCACCACCTGGTTCGTGGTGTGCATATCAAACGATTTCCCATCTAAACTAAACTCGGCCGTCGTCCCACGCGTCACGGTGATTGTGCGCTTATTCGTCACTTCAGATTCTACGGGGAACCGATTATGCGTCAGCACGTCGGGCAACTTCGCGATTTTCTGGGCGTTCGCTGCACCGATATTTATTTTTAGGATTCGATAATCTAAATTATTTAACAGTCCGCCATTCGGAGCCGTCTGCCCAGGCTCACCGCCCGGAAAACCAAAGGGCTGATTCGCATTATAGGTCATTAAATCGACTGCGCTGCCGACTTTATCCGCACTCAGGTCGACCATGATTTCGGCCCGCTCCCCGACCATCAACCGAATCTTTTTTAACGGCACCGGCTTATCCACCAAACCACCATCGGAGGTAATCAGGTAAAAGGTACGTCCATCCGTAAAACCAAGGTTATAACCGCGTTCGATTTCCGCATTTAAGATGCGCAATCGCACCCACTGGGCAGGCAATTTAACCTGCGGATCCAGCGTGCCGTTCACCAATTGGTAATCGCCGTATTTATCATTATCACCGTCGTAGCTGAATTGATTATTGGTCTTAATGCGCCGACTCGTGAGCACCAACGGAATGTCATCGACGCCGTAAGTACGCGGTAAGGCCAACTTCGCTTCTTGCGGGTCGCGCACAATGATTAAGCCACCGGCACCGAGCGTGATTTGTTTTTGCGAAAGCTCATGCGGGTGAGGGTGATACCAATATGTCCCCGCATTATTCATCATCTTAAACGAAGGCGTCCACACGCCGCCCGCTGGGATTAATTGATGTGGCCCACCATCCATCTCAGCGGGAATATGCAATCCGTGCCAATGCACCGTGGTGACTTCCTTGGTGTCGTTCTTCACCTTAATCTGAGCCACCTCGCCTTGATTAAAGACAATCGTCGGACCCCAGAAATTATTTTTATTATAACCGAGCGTCGGCACGGTGACGCCGGCAAAATTCTTGGTGCTCGCACTAAGGGTGAGCTCTAAATTTTTACCTTCTACCAAGGGCGGGATCCAAAGGTCCTGCAGCGGACGATTCGCAGGCAAAGTTTTAGCGGCGGCGACACGCGGGCCACGTTGACCGGCTTGGCCACCGGGCCCGGGTCCACCTTTTCCACCAGGCGGACCGCCCTCAGGGCGGGCCGGACGAGTATCTTCGGGCACATCCACCTGCTGTGCACCCATCGGAATCGTCAATGCGACCGCACTCAACAATGCCAATCGAATGATTACCGAAGAAAATCTCATTAACGATTCAACCCTTGGGAGGGAGAGAAGTTACAACGGCAAACTGGGTGTGCTGACGAATCTTTTGCTCAAAATCAGCACGCTCCGTTTCGGCCAATGTGAGCGGGAATTTGGCGTTCGAACGCTCCCACTTACTCAACCAATCGCGATCCAGTAAGGCGTAGCGCAGTGGCGACAATTCAGGGTGAATGAGCGCAATCGTCGTTTCTTTTTTCACACCCGTGGCCACACCCTGTGCCACCGAAAATCCTGCCGCCAACAAACTCGCCCGCACCGCGGTCGATGCCGAGTACGTGAAGAGCGCAGTTGATTTCGGCGAGCGGCAAAGCGCGAGCAAACGGTGGAACGCATCTGGGTGCCAGCAATCGGTGTCGGTTTTGTGAGAGAAGAAATCGTAAAAAATTAAATCTGGCTTGGCCGATACGTGTATCGCCTCCGTCCAGAAATTACCTTCCAATAATTCCCAGGATAGCCCGGGAAAAGCACGTGAAGACCAATGTTTACGCTCTAATAATGCATCGGGTCCGGCATGCCGCAGGTAGGGGAATTTCGATTTATGCGAGAGCGCCAGACGGAGTGAATTAAGGTCGTTCTCGAAACTAATAATTTTCATCCGACGCACGGGACCATGTGCGGCGGCCGATTCATAAGCGTGGACGGCAGCCATCGCATTCGCCGCGGCACCTAAACCTATATCCCAAATAACCAACTCCGCCGCTTCATCGGCTGTTTGACCGGCAAGTAATTGCAAACGCTCCACCAACGATGCCTGATCCACGTAGAGCGACTTCGCCTCTTCCATTGGCGGTGTGTGTGAATGCATGATCTCGCCAGAGGAAATTTGTTTGATACTCGCAAATCCCGCGTCCGCCAGGTGCACCATGTAATCGCCCAATTCACGGGGCCGACGTTCCTTGCCGATTTTCGGCGGCACCGCTGGGTTATCGATATCCTCCTCCTGCAAGAAGGTGCGCTTGTCATTATACAAGGCCATGAAGCGGTCTTCTAAAATACTTTGGCGAATCTCGCGCATCATCTGATGGTAAAAGAAAATATTGTGCTGACCTAACAGCGTCCACCCCAAGGGCTCTTGGGTTTTCGTCAGGTGATGCAGGTACGCTCGCGAGTACTTTTGGCAGACCGGGCACGCACAGGCGGGATCCAATTTATCTTCCGAGAATTTATAGACCGAACGACGTAACTGCAGAATACCACGCGAAGTGAAAGCAGTGCCAAACTGTGCGACTTTATTGGGTATAATGCAGTCGAACATGTCGACTCCACGGTGCACCGCCTCGAGTAAATCGAGCGGCGTACCCACGCCCATTAAGTAACGCGGGCGATCGCTCGGGAGCATCGCGGCGGCGACTTCGCACATGTCTTCGCGCTCGTGTTTTTCTTCGCCGACTGCGAGGCCACCAATCGCAAATCCGTCGAAGGGTAATTGCGTTAGGCCGTCGGCGCTTTGCTTGCGCAGATCCGGAAAGAGTGCGCCTTGGACGATGGCAAACATCGACTGCAATGATTCACCGCGCGTCTTTAAGCTACGCACCGCCCAGCGTTGCGTGATTTCTAAAGCCAGTTTCGCCGTGGCTTTATCGGCCGTCGACGGGATGCACTGGTCGAGCACCATCATGATATCACTCCCAATCGCCATCTGCGTTTCGATACTCACCTCTGGGCTCAACAATATTTTTTGGCCGTCCACGTAACTACGAAACTGAGCGCCGTCTTCAGCAATCGAGCGTGCGTTTGGTAGCGAGAAAATTTGAAAGCCCCCCGAGTCGGTGAGAACCGACTTCTCCCA
>CAIVVQ010000154.1 GCA_903909465.1 uncultured Opitutia bacterium
GCCGCAGCAGCGCTTCCTTCCACAGCCCGCGGTAAACAAGGTCGTTCCACTCGGGGATGAGATTGTTAATCGGGCAGCCGCTGGCCATACCGCCGATGAGTTTGCCGGTGTGGCAGAAGGGAACGCCGCAATCCATGCAGCGGGCACCTTGCTTACGCAGTTTCTCGTCGGAGTGGTGGTGGTGAATTTCTTTCCAGTCGCCAATGCGGGTGAGGGCATCGCGATCAGGAGGTAATTCGCGTTGGAATTCAACAAAGCCGGTTGGTTTTCCCATGATTATAAAATATTTATATTATAAGTTGGTAGGACGGTTTAGCCTCCACCCACGCGAGCAACGTCGCGGGCGTTGATTTCAAAAGCCTCGTTGAGCGCAGCGTCGCCGCTGAGTCCCTTGGCCTTGGCTTGTTCGATGGCTTGGAGAACGCGTTTGTAATCCTTCGGCATGACCTTGATGAACTTCGTGGAGAAATTCTTCCAGTCGGCGATGATCATAGTGGCCTTCTTGGAGCCGGTGAGTTCGGCGTGACGTTCGATGAGGGATTTTAATTCTTCGAGGTCAGAACCTTCGACCTTTTCGAGTCCGACCATCTGTCCGTTACAACGTTTAGTTGCGTCGCCTTTTTCGTCGAGCAAGTAGGCAACGCCACCGCTCATGCCAGCAGCGAAGTTACGACCAATTTCACCGAGGACGATGACACGTCCGCCGGTCATGTATTCGCAACCGTGGTCACCCACGCCTTCGACGACGGTGGTGACGCCAGAATTACGAACCGCAAAACGTTCACCAGCGACACCGCGAATGAAGACTTCACCGGAAGTGGCGCCGTAGAGGGCGACGTTGCCGATGATGATATTGTCTTCTGCTGCGAAGGTCGCTTTGGCATCGGGCTTGATGATAATCTTACCGCCCGAAAGGCCTTTGCCAACGTAGTCATTGGCATCGCCTTCAAGCGTGATGGTTACGCCAGGAGGAACGAACGCACCGAGGCTTTGGCCAGCGCTGCCCTTGAAGTTAAGTTGAATGGTACCTTCAGGAAGGCCTTCCCAATGCTTCTTGGTGATTTCGTTGCCGAGAATGGTGCCGACCACGCGGTGCGTATTCTTGATGGCGAGGTTGAGGGTAACTTTCTTGCCGCTGTCGATGGCAGGGCGGCATTTTTCAAGAATCTCGGTAAGGTCGAGCGACTTCTCGAGTCCGTGGTCTTGGGTTTCGGTGCAGAAACGTCCGACCTCTGGGCCCACTTTAGGTGAGTAGAGAAGTTTGGATAGGTCGATACCTTTAGCCTTCCAATGTTCAACGGCGTGACGTGCTTCGAGCATGTCGGTGCGGCCTACCATCTCGGTCAGCTTACGGAATCCGAGTTGTGCCATGAGCTCGCGAACTTCTTGGGCGATGAAGCGCATGAAGTGAACGGCGTGTTCGGGGTCGCCTGTGAAATTCTTGCGAAGTTCAGGATCTTGGGTGGCGACGCCGACGGGACAGGTGTTGAGGTGGCAGACTCGCATCATGATGCAACCGAGTGACACGAGAGGGGCGGTGGCGAAACCGAATTCTTCGGCTCCGAGCAGGGCAGCGATGATAACATCGCGACCGGTCTTCAATTGGCCATCGGTTTCAACAACGATGCGTGAGCGAAGGTTATTGAGCAGTAGGGTTTGGTGCGTTTCGGCGAGGCCGAGTTCCCAGGGTAAACCTGCGTGCTTGATGGAAGTCTGTGGCGAAGCGCCGGTGCCGCCATCGAAACCAGAAATCAGAACCACATCTGCGTGTGCTTTGGCGACACCTGCGGCGATGGTGCCGACGCCGACTTCGGAAACGAGCTTAACGCTGACGCGTGCGGCGCGATTGGCGTTCTTCAAGTCATGAATCAACTCTGACAAATCTTCGATGGAGTAAATGTCGTGGTGAGGGGGAGGGGAGATGAGTCCGACGCCAGGAGTGGAGTGACGAACTTTTGCAATCCAAGGATAGACTTTACCGCCGGGGAGTTGACCGCCTTCACCTGGCTTAGCACCTTGCGCCATCTTGATTTGCAATTCGCGGGCTTGAGTGAGGTAGAGACTGGTCACACCAAAGCGGCCGGAAGCCACTTGCTTGATGGCAGAATTCTTGGAGTCACCGCGCTCGTTGGTCCAAGTGAAGCGATCAGGGTCTTCGCCGCCTTCGCCGGTATTGGATTTTCCGCCGATGCGATTCATCGCGATTGCGAGACTTTCGTGCGCTTCTTTAGAAATCGAACCGTAGCTCATCGCACCGGTCTTGAAGC
>CAIVVQ010000155.1 GCA_903909465.1 uncultured Opitutia bacterium
GCTGAGATTTTAACCCTATCTTAGTTGTCTTTTTTGCTTTCCAATCTCCCCAGAACCCTCAAGTTCCGACCTCTTTCCCACCTTCCAAACAGCACGGACACCATGCCTCGAATCCTCGGCGTAGATATACCCAATAACAAAAAAGTAGAGTACTCACTCCGCTACATCTATGGCATCGGCCCCCGCCGCGCCACTGAGATTTGCGAAGCGCTCGGCTTTGATCCCGCCATGCGTGCTTCGACTCTTTCCGAAGAGCAGCTGAACAAGATTGTCGAGTACATCGTACGCATGGGTTACAAGTGCGAAGGTGATTTACGTCGCGACATCGCCCAGAATTTAAAGCGCCTCCAGGCCGTAAAATGTTACCGCGGACTTCGCCACTTCCGTGGCCTCCCTGTTCGTGGTCAACGTACCCGCACCAACGCTCGTACTCGTAAGGGTAAGCGTAAGACCGTCGGTGTCGCCGCCGCGCCTGCTAAGTAATCTTTTCCTAACTACACATTTCCGATGAGCGAAGAAGCCCCTAAGACTCCTAAGGTACGTAAGCCCAAAGCTGCTGCCGCTGATGCTGCGCCAGCCGCTGCACCAGAAGTAATTGCCGCTGCACCTGCTGCGACAGAAGCTGCACCGGAGCGTAAAGAAATTACTGCCAAGGAACTCCTCGGCGAGGAACTGGGTGAAATCAAAGTTCGTCGTGCCAAAGGCTCGAAGAACATCACCGTTGGCGTCTGCCACATTTTAGCTACCTTCAATAACACCAAAGTCACCATCACGGATACCAACGGTAACGTGATCGCTTGGGGTTCTGCTGGTCGTCACCAATTCCGTGGTTCCCGTAAGTCTACGGCTTACGCCGCTCAAGTCGTTTGCCAAGAAGCGGCCAAGCTTGCGATGGCACACGGTCTCAAAGATGTTTCGGTTCGCGTTAAAGGTCCTGGTATGGGTCGCGATAGCGCGATTCGTGCCCTCCAAGTACTCGGTTTGAATGTGACTTCGATTGTCGATGCGACACCGATTCCTCACAACGGTTGCCGCCCGCCTAAGCGTCGCCGCGTTTAATTTTTAAATTTCGTCTCACCGTCCGGCTATGGCAAACCGGGCGGGTTCTCCAATCCGCCACCTCTACCAATAAAACACCAACATGTCTCGTTACACCGGACCCACGACCAAGCTCAACCGTCGCTTTGGCCAAAATATTTTCCCCACCTCTAAGGGTGAGGAGCGTCGTCCATACCCACCGGGTATTCACGGCAAAACCACCCGTCGCAAGGTTTCCGAATACGGCGTGGGCCTCAATGAGAAGCAAAAGCTTCGCATGATGTACGGCGTGACTGAGAATCAGTTCCGTCTCTCTTTTGAACGCGCGAAGCGCATGGGTGGTGTCGCCGGTGATAACTTCCTGCGCATCCTCGAGACCCGTCTCGACAACGTTATTTACCGTTTAGGTTTCGCCAACTCACGCGCCGCGGCTCGCCAATTAGTGGCTCACGGTCACGTGCGCATTGACGGACATAAGGTCGACATCGCTAGCTTCACTGTCGCCCCTGGTCACGAAATCGAAATTCGCGATCGCACCTCTTCGAAGCAGTTAGCCACCCGCGCCATTGAAGAAGGCCAAGGTCGCACTGCCCCTGCGTGGTTAGTGGTTCTCCCTGATTCACTCAAAGGCCAAATGGTCCGCGAGCCAGCCAAGGAAGAACTCCCACGCGACATCAATGTCCAGATCATCGTTGAATTCTACAGTCGCTGATCCCACCGCCAACCCAACCCAAACAACTATAGCCATGTCAAAGCGTCTAGGAAAATTCGAATTACCCAAGCACCTCAAAAAAGAGGAGTCTTCGGCCACCACCACCTTTGCTCGTTACTTCGCCGAGCCTTTCGAGACCGGCTTCGGTCACACGATTGGCAACTCGTTGCGCCGAGTCTTGCTCAGCTCAATTGAAGGTGCCGCTATTTCATCGGTATCGATCGAAGGCGTGCAACACGAGTTCCAGCCCATCGATGGCGTCGTTGAAGACGTCACCGAAGTGGTTTTAAATCTGAAGAAAGTACGCATCCGTACGGAGTCCAATAAGCGCGAATCGTTTAAGGGCACCATCGACGTCAATAAGACCGGCGCCGTTAAAGCTTCGGACATCGTTTTCGAAACCAAGGGTTCGACCGTTTCGTTGGTTAATCCCGATACCGTGATTTGCACCCTCGACCGCAAGCGTCGCTTCTTCGCAGAAGTTGAAGTGAGCGTCGGTCGCAGCTGGGCATCCGCCGAAGAAAACAAGAAGGCCGACCAAGCCATTGGTTCCATTCCGGTCGACTCACTCTTCTCACCTGTAACCGTGGTGAAGTACGCCGTAGAAAGCACCCGCGTGGGTCAAATGACCGACTACGATAAGCTCGTACTCGAAATCTCGACCGATGGCCGCATCACCCCTGATGAAGCCCTCAAAGAAGCTTCCGCCATTCTCCGTCACCACCTCGCCGTCTTCGACACCGTTTCCGCCGATCCGATTGAATTCGAATCCGGTAAATCCGAAGTCAGCGAAGAGGCCAACCGTCTCCGCAAATTGCTTAACATGTCAGTGAACGAAATCGAACTCTCCGTTCGTGCCGCTAACTGCTTGAACAACGCGAACATTAACACCGTCGGCGAACTCGCCATGAAGTCAGAGCAAGAAATGCTCAAGTACCGCAATTTCGGTAAGAAGTCCTTGAACGAAATCAAAGCTAAGCTCGAACAGCTCGGCCTTTCGCTCGGACAGAAAATCGATGAGCGCTTACTCGATAAGGGCGTAAACTCGTAATCGGAAACAGCCACCATGCGTCACCGCTCTCACCATAATGTTCTCGGGGTTAAAACGGCTCACCGTCGTTCCCTCGTTGCCAACCTTGCTGCTGCACTCTTCACCAACGCGCGTATCACTACGACGTTGTCGAAGGCTCGTGCCGTTCGTCCTTTCGCTGAGCGTCTCATCACGCTTGCCAAGAAGGCCGAGCAATCCGCTGACAAAAGCGTTAAGCTTCACTACTACCGCCTCGCGTTGGCTCGTATGCGCAATGAAGCGGCCTGTGGTTTGCTCTTCAAAGAACGCGTTAAGCAATTTTTATCCCGCAACGGTGGTTTCACTCGCATTTACAAGCTCAACGCTCGTAAAGGCGATGCTGCTGAAACCGCTTTAATCGAGCTCGTGGGCAAGGACGACAAGTCCCCAGCCATGACGCCTAAGGTCAAAGCCGCACGTAAGCCTAAAGCCACCAAGGAAGCAGCCGTCGAAGCTAAGGCGTAAAGCCTCTGGCTAAGTGGCCGCAACGAGACGCGTCTGCCCAACCTGGCGACGCGTCTCGCCTTTTTAATCACTCCATCGCCCCTCATGTTTCAGCCCATCGACCTCAGCGTTTTTCTGGCCTGTATGGTGGGTGTGGTTCTGTTGGGTCTGCTTTGCCTTCAGGCTTGGTATGATCGTCGCGATAGCCTTCTTTCCGACCACCGCCGTTTGAGCACGGTCTTCAGCTGTCGCGAATGTGCCCTCGTTTTTGTTCGTCCGCGCCGCCGTGAAGAAGCCAGCTGCCCACAATGTGGCGCAAGCAATACTCGCCTCAAATTTTAAACCCCTCTATTTTCTCTCATGGCTAACCAGTCCATCGCTATTCTCGATTTTGGTTCGCAACTGACCAAGGTCATTGCCCGCCGCATCCGCGAGTGCAACGTTCACTCTCGTATTTACGCGCACGATGTGGCGATTGAAACCCTGCGCGCCGACGGCGTGGTGGGCGTAATTCTTTCCGGTGGTCCCTCGAGCGTAAAGACGAAGGGCTCACCTCGTCCCAATCCAGCGATCTTCTCCATGGGCGTACCAGTTTTAGGTATCTGCTACGGCGTACAATTAATGGGCGAAATGTTGGGCGGTAAAGTGGCGAGCAGCAAAAATCGCGAATACGGACACGGCACACTCTCCTTCCGTGCTTCGGGCTCACAGTTGCTCAAGGGATTAAAATCC
>CAIVVQ010000156.1 GCA_903909465.1 uncultured Opitutia bacterium
CCCGATGCTTGATGGCGTCGACGCGCAAGACCAAGTCGGTATCGATAAAGCGATGATTGAATTAGACGGCACTAAGAACAAAAAGAAGTTGGGCGCGAATGCGATTCTCGGTGTTTCGATGGCTGTGGCTCGTGCTTCGGCCGAGGCCCTCGGTCAGCCCCTCTACCGCTACATCGGCGGACCTAACGCTAAGGTGCTCCCTATTCCTTTAATGAATATCATGAACGGCGGCGCGCACTCTGACGCCCCTGTTGATATCCAAGAATTCATGGTCGTACCAAAAGGTGCGAAATCTTTCAGCGAAGCATTGCGCATGGGTACCGAAATTTTCCACGCCCTGAAGAAAGTGCTGAAGGCACAAGGCCTCTCGACCTCCGTTGGCGATGAAGGTGGTTTTGCTCCTAAGGTGGCTTCGAATGAAGCTGCGCTAGAAGCCATTGCTGCTGCGGTTAAAGCTGCTGGCTACAAGTTAGGCTCCGAAGTCTTCCTCGCCCTCGATGTGGCTGCCTCTGAGTTCTTCGACGAGAAAACCGGCAAGTATACTTTCCACAAGTCCGACAAGTCCCAGCGCAACTCGGAGCAGATGATTAAGTTTTATCAAGACCTCCAGAAGCGTTATCCAATCGTTTCGATTGAAGATGGTTTCTCCGAAGCCGATTGGACGGGCTGGAAGAAGGCTACCGATGCAATGGGTGCTGACACTCAATTAGTCGGCGACGACTTATTCGTCACCAACACCGAATTCCTTTCGCGTGGTATTAAGACCAAGACGGCGAATTCAATTCTCGTGAAGGTGAACCAAATCGGTTCGCTCACCGAAACCTTTGATGCAGTTGCGATGGCGCAACGCGCGGGTTACTCGGCAATCATCTCGCATCGCTCGGGTGAAACCGAAGACTCAACGATTGCAGACATCGCCGTCGGCTTGAACGCTGGCCAAATCAAGACCGGTTCGCTTTGCCGTTCGGATCGCGTCGCTAAATACAACCAACTCCTCCGCATTGAAGAAGAGTTGGGTGAGCACGCAATTTACGCCGGCACGACCTGCACTTGGGGCGAGTAATTCTCTCTGAGAGAAAAGAACGAAGGCCGTCTCGCGAGAGTCGGCCTTCTTTGTTTTTACTCGGGGCGACCGAGCCAGCCTTCGGGGGAACGTCCACTCGGGCGCGTCTCGCCGTTCACGAAGGCAATACCTTTATTCCATTTTGCGCAGCCTGTAGCGATTAAAGCGGCAGGGGCTTGGCCTTTCTCTGACCACGTATCTAGAGACTTATCGTAGGCTAAGATTTTATCAGAAAAGCCTGGATGCTTCGCAGCCGCGATTTTTCCAGATAACTTCCCGTCGTCTCCGCCGATTAATAAAATCTCATTTTCAATAACCGGGCAGGGTGAAGGACAAGCGGCCAAGGGGTGCGGCAGGGATTCCAGTCGACGCCAGTCTTTACCGAGGGTGAAGGCGTGGCAGTCTTGCAAGTATTCACGCTCAGGGCCTTTGGCTCCCGATGAAAGAGTCACGCCACCAAATAAGTAAAAAGTATCTTTGGTGCCGGCGGCTTGGGCGAGCATGCGACCTGAGCCCGACCACAAGGGTAATTCTTTCCAGCCGCCCGTGAGGTTAGCGAGGTCGATCGCAAACGCGACGGACGACGCAGCGGTGGCATCTGGTTTTTCGGTACCACCGGCGATAATAACTTTGCTGCCGACTAATGCGCCGGCGGAATACGCCAGCGGACGAGGAAGAAAGGGGAAAGGCTTCGTGACTAATTTATCGTCTTCGATCGAGAGTACGTAGCAGTCTTGAAAATGTCGTTCGGCGTTGGCACCGCCAATCATGAGCAGTCCTTGGCGAATGGAGATGCCGACTCCGTAGCCAATCGCACGCGGAAGTTTGCCGATGGGATTCCACTTTTTGTTGCGTGGGCCGAGGGTGTAGACGGCGTCATGCCAAACTTTCGCGCCGCCTTCCCAGGCTGGCTTTTCGGGAAAGTTTGAGCCACCGGCCATGATGAGCGTGTCTCCAAATGTGCCAAGGAAGGCGCCGCCAACACCTGGGGCGTTGGGGGTTTCGGGAATTCGGGACCAGCGCATTTACTTAAGGAAGTCGGACAAGTGCCACCTGTCCAGAGATTAGCGGAAGCGGGAGCGGGCCGATTGCATATATTAATAATTATGCGGTTTGATGGGGGCGTTTCAGTGGTGGGTTTTGTTTGACACCCTTGCCTCGACCTTGCCTTGATTAGAGTCCTTTCGCACTGCCTGGTAGCTCAGCGGTAGAGCAGGTGACTGTTAATCACTTGGTCGTAGGTTCGATCCCTACCCAGGCAGCCAGAAAGGGCTCTGTTCGCCTCCTAAAGCGGGGGAACACCTTCTCCTTGACC
>CAIVVQ010000157.1 GCA_903909465.1 uncultured Opitutia bacterium
GCGGCAATCGCAGCAAACATGCGCACGCGGGGTGACTCATCTAAAATCAATTTACCGAGCGCAAGGTCGTTACCAGCAATCGGGCCTTCACCCAACGCACGCACAGCTTGTGCACGCACTTCAGCGTCGGGATGACTCAATAAATCCACCAAGCATCGCGCGGCGGCCATTCGATCAGCCAATGGTGCTAATGACTTCGTTTGTAGGCTCCACGCATCGTTCGGTGCAATTGCCGCACCGCGACGAGCCAGAATACCTAAACCCCAAATCCCATGCACACGCTCCAATGCATTCTGTGACTGGGTTGCTTGATTGAAGCGCGCTAAAGCATCAGGCCTACGCGTTAATTCTAATTGTGCACGCAAACGCACACGCTGATCCGCATGTCGAAGTAGCGCCGCTAATTCTTCGGAAGATTGCTTGGTGAAACCACCCTTAATCAAAGGTGCAACCGAAGCCGACTCCTCAGGCTTCAACGGTTTTTGTGCCGAGAGACTGACCACTCGGCCGCTTTCATGCGAACCCCAGCCCGTCACATAATCCGAGATTAGCAAGCGACCCTTCCAATCGAAATCCACATCCGTCGCGGCGATACCCCAAATGAGCTGATGCTTCTCGGTTAATTTAAATCCTGCACCTTGGGGCTGAAGTTTAAACGACCACACACCCGAGCCCGGCGACGTGCCACGGTAATCACAAACAAAGAAATGTTTTTCCTCTGAGGGTAGGAAACCTGTTCCGGGGTGATACGTCACACCCGACGGACCCGAACACACATAATCCACTGGCGGTACAATAAAAGCCGGCTGAACGTCGTTCTGCTTTTCCCATGTACGCTCGGTCATCCATCGTGAAGGTGGGCGTTGATCGAGGCCGATCTCACGGTGGAAAGTGTGCATCGCTTGGTGTTCCATTTCCCAACCCGAATCCGCTCCTTCAATCACATAGATAATCCGCGCTTCATCACCTTGATCCGAATTATTATCCACCCCAATCCCGTTACCCCATTCGTCGAAAGCAAATTCCTTGGTGTTACGCACCCCGTAATGCACTACTTCGAACTGGGTACCATCAGGCTCAAAACGGAAAATCGCGCCACGATTATGTGAATCATATTTCCGCCCTTCCTTAGTGGTTAAATTAAAACCGCGATCGCCGATGCTGCCATAAATCCGTCCGTCGTAGCCCATCACAAAGCCACTCATATCGTGACCCGTCAGCGAAACCCTCACGCCGAAGCCCGACTCTATGACCTTACGTTCGGAAAGTTTTCCCAGTTGGTTAACGTCGTGCAACATCCACAGGCGCGGAATGCACGCATAATAAACGGTGTCGTCCCACGCCATGACTCCACTGCCAATGCCATCCAGTAAATCATTAAACTTATCCGCAAAAACTGAAGCTTGTGCAAAGGTGCCGTCTGCTTGCTCGTCCGATAATCGACGCACAATTTCCGACTTCTCGGTCATCGATTCATAAGATTTTTTGCCCTCCCATTTTTTATGCAACGCACGTCTGTCCTCCACTGTCTTCGAGGCTAAGTCGTCATGATACCAATAGAGGTTCGTGCGGTCATCTTCGACCCCGAAGCGGTTACGGTGCGTCTCCGCGATGTAAATACTGCCGTCATTACTAACGGAAATTGACGCTGGTGAAGTAACTCCAGCACTCGCGTAGTCTGCGACTTCTTTAAAATTCAAACCGGCAACGGTGGCAGCACTGCCTTCATTCGCGACCCGCTGCAACGTGGCGTCCACGACCGCAGCTGGGCGTCCACGCGTCACAATCACCGGGTCTTTTTTCGATGAAAGAATAAATTGATCCACTGCAATAAAACCCCACGAGCCCGTCTCGTCATCCACGACCTGAATCACACCCTTCTTATTTTTAAACTCAGAAACGTCCCAGACCTCTTTACGTAGCGCCAAACTGTTTCGCCCCGTGGCGACTCGTACGGCTTTTCCGTCCACCAACAATCGCGCTTCGGTCTTCCCAGGATGATTTCCTCCCGCAATGAGAAAAGCCAGGTATGGCTGACTCAATAAAATCTCAGGCGAGGTGAGTGTGCCTGTTGATGCATTACCGCCAGCCGCAGAACAAGCCAAACCATTGCCGGCATAATCAAGAAATACCCCGTTCAAGCCTTCCATTCGACCCGCCACTGGCGCCTGACCAAAGGCCTCACCCACCGTTTGCCAACTATCAAAACCGTCACCTTCAAACGACTGAACGACTTCCACTTCGGCACGACTCACCGAGACACTCAGGACGAGCGAGGCGAGGAATGTTAAAATCAGCCGCATGCGGACAATAGGGTTACAACTTACAGAAAGACTTGTTCCCAGAAGGTCGAGTGCGAGTTAATGATTCTTAACGAATCCCATGCAAAACTTGGAACTTAGCACCAAAGTGTGCGGGGTGCGTCAAGGCACGCAAACGCCCCACCGCCTCACCGTCGCCCGACTGCGCTATCCGCTCCATTGCGGCACTCGCATGCTTCACCCAAAAAGCTTCCTGCCGGTCCAATCGCACCGATTTAAATCCGTGCTTCACCAATAACGGCTCCAACCGATCCCACAGCACGTGACAGGTCAAATCCTGCGAGCCTAAATGATTCAAAATATTACCGGAGAGCTGGTGTTGATAATACGAACGGGCTGTGCCCGCCGGGGCCGACTCTAAACATTGAGCCAAAGTTTTTCCGTAATCGAAAAATACCACCGCCCCACGCCACGGCGACTGCAGTAATTTATCGACCAACGCTTCCGCCGCCAATGACACATCTAAAATCCAACCTTCTTCACTGCGCGGTAAACTTTTAGCAAATTCCTCCGCTGTGCGTGATGAAAAATCTTTTAGCGACTCAACCGATAATTCAGCCCCATCCACTCGCACGCCTAATTCACGCCAACTGCCGGCCTGAAATATAAAACGGTGAAAGGGCTGCGCATCCAAAAGTTCATTAGCAAATAAAACCGTTGGGCCCTCAAACTTCGGCTCCGCCCCTAAGCGAAAAGTTTTAAGGCCCTTAAATTTCGTCAGAACTGTGGCAAAATGCGCCTGACCTGGCTCGGCGCCCACTTCGACCAAATCGAAATTCTTTATATCGCCCACCAGCGTCTCCGCCGCCGCCGCAAATAAATCCCCAAACATCGGGCCCAACGCCGTGGCCGTGGTAAAATCGGTTCCGGCTGATTTCCCGACGCGCGCTTTATCCTTTCGATAATACCCTAAAACGGGATGATAGAGTGCCTCTTCTACTAAACGCACAAACGGAACAACGCCGCCCGACGCCTCCCCTCGAAGCACCTCAACAAGGGCATTATGCCTGGCCTGCGGTTCCATACCCAAGCGTGGGCGACTCTTTTCCTTATCGCCAGACGAAAGGGGATTGAGCCAGCCCATAAATTAAACTGAATCACACCCGATGATCCTCGCCATTGAGAGCTCGTGCGATGAATCCGCCCTCGCCCTATTCGACCCGAGTGTGGGGCTTCGTCATGAAATCATCAGCTCCCAAGCGGCCGAACACGTTCGCTTCGGCGGCGTCGTACCCGAGATGGCCAGCCGCATGCACCTCTCCGCCCTCCCGCTACTACTCGAAGATTTTCGTAACGAAATTCCACTCGTCACCCAACTCGCCGTCACCCGCGGCCCCGGACTTCTCCCCTGTCTGTCCATGGGGCTGAGTCTCGCACGCGCCCTCGCCCTCGCCACCGGCAAACCCATCATCGGCGTCAATCACCTGCGCGCCCACGTGCATTCTCCCTTCATCGCCCTGCACGCTAAGGATCCCCAAAATTTCTTAATTAACCGCGCCGCGCTTCTTCCACACCTCAGCCTCGTGGTATCAGGCGGCAACACGCTGCTCATTAAAGTCGATACCGACCTCACCCTCACAGTCATCGCGCGTACGGTAGACGATGCCGCCGGCGAGGCCTACGATAAAGGTGCCAAACTTCTCGGCCTTCCCTACCCCGGCGGCGCCCTCATTGAACAACACGCTCAACAAGGAGACAGCAAGCGCTTCAGTTTCCCTCGCGGACTCCCTGAAAAGAGCGACCTGCGCTTCAGTTTCTCTGGACTGAAAACCGCGCTGCGTTACCAACTCGAAAAAATGTCCGACGACGAAGTGAAGTCCGACCTGCCACACCTCTGCGCCAGTTACCAAGAAGCCATCCTCGGCCAACTCATCGCCAAAACCACTTCAGCCCTCGACCTGAGCACCTACCGATCCGTCGGCCTCTCGGGCGGCGTCGCCAATAACCGCACCCTCCGCCTTCGCCTCCAACAAGTTGCCGACAAAAAGAAACTGCCCCTGCTCATCGCCGAGCCTAAACACTGCGGCGACAACGCGGGCATGATTGCCTTCGCCGCCTGGGCGGATTGTCACCTGCCGACCGACCAATCCGTGCAGCCCGCCCCCCAACTCACGGTCGAACAAGTTTAAGAGTCAGACCAAGGGAATGGGGTTGCCCGCCCCACCCGCCTAGCCTCATGTTTAGCTCATGGACTGGCAGGTAAAACCCATTGCTCACATCTGTGCCTCTTCAGGCAAAGAACTTCACGTTGGCGACACGGTCGTGTGCATCGTTTATAAACCTTTAGGTGGAAATGTGGAACGCGTCGACGTGCTCAAAGAACATGTCAGCACCTATGTCCCCAACGGACTGCTCTTAGGCAGATGGACGCGTGAGGTCAAAGAACGCGGCGAAGAAGAACAAGCCCATCGCGCTCAACTCCTCGCCTCCCGCGAAGAATTTTTCCTTTCCCTTTACGACGACGCTCAAGATCCCAGTGGCGATAAGGCAGTACTAAAACATATCTTAGCCATGCTCCTCGAACGCAAACGCATCGTGAAGGCCAGCGGACCCGCCAAAGACGGCGTCATTCCCTACCAACACGCCGCCACTAAATTGATTTACGATGTCCCAGCGATGGACCTCCAACCCAATCACATTCAACAAGTGAACTCGGCCCTCGAGTTACTTGTCGGCTAATTTTATGAAACCCCTTCAGCGCCTCTTCCTCTGCTTAAGCCTCGCGCTTTTGGCAGGCTGTGAATCCGCCCCACCCACGCACCTGGCCTCCGTCTTCATTGAAGCCCCTGAATCGGCCAGTCTATCGATGCGCCGCAAGGTCACGCTACCCGTCAGCGGTATCACGGTCACCGTATTATCTAAAGAACTCAGCTTAGCAGAAGACTTGCTCAACACCGAAGTCGTCGAAACCGGTGAGCCCGACCTCCGCGTCACCTCATTACTCGTGCAACTCAATCGCCAAGCCGCACGCAGCATTATGGATGTGACCCGCCAAGCCCGCGGCAAACACCTCATCCTCGTCGTCAATGAAACCGCCGTGGGCCTGATGCCAATTGAAGAACAAGTCGTCGACGGGAATTTATTCTTTAATGTCGAAATCAAAGGTAAGAGTAACCGCGCGGCGGCTGAAGAATTAAGCCGCCAACTCAATGCTTCGATTTTGATTATTCGAAAAGCGAAAGAGTCACAGTGATTCGCTACCTTTTAATCGCTTGCCTGCTGACTTACAGTGGCAACCTGAAGTCAATCGAAGTGGTCTGGCCGACTTCGATGGATCGCCGTACGATTCATTCGTTCGATGATTTTATTCAACCCACCGCATCCGAAAAAACTATTTCGGGCTGCTTTGGTATGGTGCGCGACAACTGTCGCCGCTTCCACGAGGGCCTCGATATTCGTCCAAGTATCGTTAACAATAATGGCGAACCGGCTGACTTGATTTTCTCCGCTATGGCGGGCCAAGTTGCCTACATTAACCAAGGCCTCAACGGACCTTACGGAAAATATATCATCCTCGTTCACCCGCAGGCCGAAGTCCCCGTCTACACGCTCTACGCTCACCTCGCGGCGATCGATCAATCACTTCGCGTGGGTGATGCAGTTCCCAGAGGAAAGCCCATCGCCATCATGGGACACACCTCAATCGCTTCGAGCCCGATTCCCAAGGACCGAGCGCACCTCCACTTCGAAGTCGGCCTTCGCCTGTCCGACTCCTTTAATCAGTGGTACAAAGAAAAATTTGGTAAAGACGAGGCGCCCAATATCCACGGCGTCTGGAACGGACAAAACCTCACGGGCTTTGATCCCACGAATTTACTGGCCAGCACCAATGTGAACGTCGCTGACGTCATTCGCTCCATGCCCACGGCCTTAGCTGTCACCGTACGCACCAATCAGACGCCCGACTTCGTAAAACGCTACCCTAAGCTAGTGGTGGGCGACCCCAACACCGCGGCAGGCTGGTACATTGAATTCACCTGGCACGGAATGCCTAAACGCTGGACCGCCCTGCCCGCTGGCAGCAGTCAGTTACCCTCAACGACTTTTGAAATCGCACGCATCGACAACAGTTACCGTGATTCGATGGTGCTTCGCAAAATTCTTGCGACCGACAGCCGAAGCCCAGGCGAAAATTTAATTCAGAACGTCCAGATCCTCTTTGCGAACTGCCGCAACTAGTTGAGCTCGGGATTCGTCGGCGAATCTAAGACCAACCGCAAATCGGGACGGTGATGCGCTAAGAGTGTCTTCCAAAAGTCGCGCTCCTCGAGCGTCGCCGTGCCCCGCTCAAAGGGACAATCGACCCACGCATTGAGTCGTAACTCGTTTTCCAACTGACCGGGCGACCATCCCGCGTAGCCGACAAATGCAAAGAGTTTATAATCACCGGCCTTAGCTAAATCCGCTGCCTCCTCGCGACTGATACCATAGCGAATCGAGGCCGGCCCACGGGCGCCAAACTTCCAGCCACCCAACGCCAAACGATTTACCCCCACGGGGCCGCCAAAGTGTATCGGCAGATTTGCGAGGGCACTTTCAGCGAATTCCGCCTGCGCCTGACCTAATAAGCGGTGACTGGGTCGATTGAGTATCACGCCCATCGCACCATCCTTCGCCGTATGCGTGTGGATGAGTACCACGGTCTCACAAAAATCGTTATCCCTCTGCATCGGATGCGAAACCAATAATCGCCCGGCTAAAGATTTCTCCGATTTCGGCATCGGGATTACAACTTCTTTACCGCCACACCCGCTTGCGCGAAAAGCTCAGCCACAATCGGGTCGTTCTTATAATCATTGCGGTAGCGCACTTCCTCAATGCCGGCCGCGGCTAAAATCTTGGCGCAATTCACGCAGGGATAATGCGTCACGTAACAAATAGTTCCCTGCAATGAGACACCACGCTTCGCGGCATCAGCCACGGCGTTCTGCTCCGCATGCACCGTCGCTTGCTCATGACCATCACGCACCTTGGAGTCGTGTGGCGTGCCTGGTAAAAAACCGTTGTACCCTGCAGCGACGAGACGATTGGGGTGACGACCAGTCGAAACCACAATGCAACCCACGTGCAGACGTTCGCAACTTGAGCGCGAGCTGACCAATACCGCCGTCGCCATGAAATATTCGTCCCAGGTCGGACGGGTAATATCCGACACCAGAGATTCTAATTGGCTAGCCAATGAGTCGTCAGGTTTCATCGCGAAAACACTCCTCCCACAGGGACCCAGCCGAGGCAAGTGGCAGTTACACACAAGGCCCCCGCACCCAATAATAGCAGGGCCGATCGACCCAAGAACGGCACGAAATCCGCCGGACTTTTAGCCAACCGGAAGGTCCGATGCTGCCAAACGGCGACCGGTAATAAAATGAGTGGCAGCCAACCAAAAACCAAGGCAAGTGCACCCAGCCCTCCCAACAAATTAAATAAGTGCAAGCCACGTGCGAAGCCTCGACCGAAACGCACCACCGTCGTCCGCTTGCCCGTCGCCGCATCGGTCTCGAGGTCGCGCGCATTATTCGAAAGCAAAATATTATCGGCCAATAAACCCAAACCGAATCCGGCAATTAAAGCGGGACCCCAGGGCATCGCAAGTTGAGCGCTGCGCCCGACCATTACGTGTATCGCATAAACCGTCAGCGCCGTGGCCTGCACGCCAAAACAGGCGACCACAAAGACATCACCTAGTCCCAAGTAAGAGAGTGGCAGCGGCCCCAGCGTGTACGCGAGCGCCAGCAATAATGCAATGGTACCAGGGATGAACAGCATCGGCTCGCGCAATCCGATTGGTAGGCCGCCCAGGCATGCCAAAGTAATGGCGATAATTA
>CAIVVQ010000158.1 GCA_903909465.1 uncultured Opitutia bacterium
AACCGTTTGATGCAAAGTCTCACCGTGATTTTGTCCGCCCCCCGGCAAAACTAAAAACTCACTATGCTCGGTACGTATGCGCACCGCCAAAAGTTTATTATCATGCACAATGATGGCACGGGCAGCCGTCCGAATGTGGGCACCGTCACGATGGGGATGAGGTTGCGATTCGGACACGCCCCATTCCTAAGGTAAAATTTAACGCATGCAAAGCGTTTCCCTGTTGCAACCGACAACCTTCGATTAGCCCATTAATTTAGCATCAATCTCGTGATTGCCGTGTACTGCCTTCACGTCATCGAGCGCTTCAAGGGCCTCAATAAGCTCCAAAACCTTCTTGGCCGTTTCGGCATCCGTAACCGGCACCGGGATACTCGTGACGTAAGCAATCTCACTGGACTCGGGCTTTAGTCCTTTTTCCTGAAAAGTTTTTGCCAAACTATCATAAGATGAAACTGGGCAGAGCACCTCGAAGTGATCGCCATTATTCACGATGTCATCCGCTCCCGCCTCAAGCGCGATTTCGATCAGCTTATCTTCCGTGATCTGCGTCGACCCCAGTAGGAACTGCCCCTTGCGTTGAAAGCTATGTGAGACGGCGCCCGTTTGCGCCATGTTGCCACCGTTATCATTGAAGGCCTGACGAATCTCGGCCGCTGCACGGTTCTTATTGTCCGTGGTGGCTTCAACAATTAAGCCCACGCCGCCCGGTGCATAACCCTCGTAAGAAATTTCTTCGTAAACGACGCCGGGGATTTCCCCCGTCCCCTTCTGCACCGCGCGCTTAATGTTGTCCGACGGCATATTGGCCGCGCGGGCCTTATCCATCAGCGTGCGCAAGCGGGCATTCGTTTCGGCATTACCGCCGCCCGAGCGCGCCGCTAATGTGATTTCCTTAGCGAGCACGGAGAAAACCTTCCCGCGCTTCGCATCAATCACGGCCTTATGCCGCTTTGTCGTATGCCATTTACTATGACCGGACATGGAAAGAGTTTAGCTACTTTTCTTTTTCTTAGGCAAGACCACAACCGCCTCTACAGGGCTGCGATTGCTGCGCCAGGCCTGCAACATGGTAAGCAAATTCTGCAGTGTCATGTACAGCGATAAGGCGGCGGGCAGCGAGTAACAGATGATGGGGAATAGGAACGCCATCATGTACATGATGGTTTTCTGCGTGTCATCCGCCGAAGGTGTCGGCGTCATCCGCATCGAAAGCCACATCGTGACGCCCATGAGAATCGGCAATAAGTTAACCCAAAAACCGGCGACGTGGAAAAGTGTATCGGGCGCGGCCAAATCATTGATCCAAAGGAACGAGTGCAGGCGCAATTCGACGGTAGTTTGGAAGGCGGTGTAGAGCCCGAAGAAAACCGGAATTTGAATAAAAATCGGGAGACAGCCCGCAAAGGGATTAATTTGGTGCTCTTGGTAGAGCTTCATCATCTCCTTATTTAATTTTTCGGAATCGTTTTTATATTTCTCGCGAATCGCGGCCATCGGACCTGAGAACTGCTGCATTTTCTTGGCGGTGCGTTGCTGCGCCGCAGTCAACGGCCAGGTGATTAACTTAATGACAACGGTAAGCACAACCACGGCCCAGCCCCACGACCAAGCGCCGGTCCAGGTAAGCAATGAATGCACGCCGCCTAAGCTGGCTAAGAGCAATTTGCAGATCGCACCAAAGGAAATGAACCCAAGGATTTTCGAGAACTGTAAAACGGAAACTTGGCTATCGGGCAACGCTGCCACACGTGCATACTCTTTAGGTCCAACAAAGAAATCCCCTTCGGTCAGGATTGTCGTATCGGCACCCACTGTGCCTTCCCAAAATGCAAACGCCTGTACGCCAACATCCGTCGCCGAGAATGCCACTGGGCGCGCCACTAATTCAGAACGATTGCCGCGACTCTTGGCATCGACGTGGATAATCGATGCGAAAAACTGATTACCCGAGGAAACCCAATTAAAAGGCTGACCCACTGCACCGGCCGCGTGCTCCGCCTCGGCCTTGTGCGCGCCTAAACCAAAGAAGCCGCTGGAATCCTTAAAGACGCTGATGTTTACATGCGTTAAGTCTTCACCGTTATCCGCTAAGACCGAAACAAACTGGTGATTCGCATCGCCCTGCGTGTGTTGCCAGCTTCCCGTCGAATGCCAAACACGTGTGGGCATCTGGCCGGCCGACGTTGGTGTTACTTTGGTGCTAAAACGAATCGAGTAAGGCTCCGAACCTTCTTTGTCGGCTGACGACAAAGCATAGGTGCGCAGTACTTTGGTGCCATCAGGCAAGGTGCCCAGAAATGCGACTGCCGGTGTCGCGGAGGCGGGCAGGTCGACGCGACGGAATTCTGAGTAAACAGGCTCAACGCGATTGTTGGTAGAATTTAAAATTCCGAGCGCCATCGCTGCATCGCCATTACCCTCATTGAAAATAATATTAGACTTACGTTCTAAGTTGGCAGGTTGATGCAACAGCTCGACTTGCTCGATTGCACCACCACGCGTGCTAAAAGTCACCCGTACCACACCATTCTCAAGGACTACCTTCTCGGCGTCGCTCGGCGCTAATTCGTGAATGCTGGAGGAGCTCGTCTTAACTGGGGCAATCGTAGGCACAACGACTGGGGCTGAGGCCACCACCGCAGCCGGCACACCGGCAGGCTGAGCCGTGGGCTTGGAGACCGCGAAGATGAACATCGCAGCCGCAAGACAGGCGATACCGAGAAAGAAGTTTTTACGGTCCATAAATGTATGTCTTTGCGTAGGGAACTGCCCCGCCGGGTGCAAGGCACAAGGCAGATTTCACGGCTCAAAGCATTCACAGTCGACCCCGCCCCCGCCGCCCCACTCAAGAACCGGGCTTTGTCGCAGGAATCTTAGCTAAATCAGCGGGGATTTGGTCCGCCGGATAAGTAGGAAACGTCAGCTCGAGTAAGGAGATAAATGGCACCACAAACTTAGTCTGACCCGCCGAGCGATCCACGAGGCTCGTCACCGCCACGGTCTGTGCGCCCGCTTGCTTCACGATTTCTAAACACTCCTGCACGCGACCACCGCGAGTCACGACATCTTCAGCGATTAAAACACGTTCGTTGGGACGGAAGGTAAAGT
>CAIVVQ010000159.1 GCA_903909465.1 uncultured Opitutia bacterium
AGGCCAGATGATCGTCGTCGCTGCTCGTCCGGGTATGGGCAAAACCTCGATGGCGCTTAACTTCATCGAAGCCGCACTTTTCCCCAAACCTAATTCCGGCAAAGAGCCGGCGCACGTTTTACTCTTCTCGTTAGAAATGCCTGCGCGTGAATTGGCGATGCGTTTACTCTGTTCGCGAGCACGTGTGAATTTACAAAAGATGCGCACGGTGCGACCTGATGCTCAATCGCAAATCGATTTGGTGAAGACCGCGGGCGAGTTCAAGGGCTTGCCGCTGGTGATTGATGACAATGGCGGCCAGACCATTTTAGAAATTAGAGCGAAGTGTCGCCGCATTCACGCCCAGAAGCCGCTGAAATTAATTATCATCGACTACATTCAGTTGATTAGCGGGTTGGACTCTAGTTTGCCGCGGGAACAGCAAATCGCCGAAGTCTCGCGCAGTATTAAGGCCATGGCTAAGGAATTTAAGGTCCCGGTCATCGCCTTGGCGCAGCTTAACCGCAAATCGGAAGAAGAGTCGCGCCAGCCTCGGATGTCGGACCTTCGTGAATCCGGCTCAATTGAGCAGGATGCCGACATCGTTATGCTGATTTCCAAGCCCCCCTCGAGTCAGGGCAAGGCCGCTGAGGCTGAGGCCGAATTAGCAGGGCAGGATGGCTGTTATTCCCGCCAATTGATTATCGCCAAGAACCGAAACGGGCCTACGGCGGACATCAATCTTCTCTTTAATCCAGGGCTGACACGCTTCGAAACTCCTGCCAAAGACTATCCTCGTAATGACTGAATCGCATCCTCGTCGTAGCCTCATGCAGGCTGCCCTTTTTGCCTTAGCTTTGGCCCCTTTGGTTGGCTTGGCACAATCGGCTGATGCGCCGCTGGAGCCGAAAGTGCGTTCGGTGAAGATGAAGGCCGAGGGCGGCACCGCCTCCGAGCAATTTGTTTTGGGTTACGTTTCCCTTCGTCCGGGCCAAACTTTTTCACGTGAGGCCGTCACGAATTCGATCCGCGCGCTATATGCGACGGGACGTTTTAATCAGGCTTCAATCGTGCCGCAGCTGGACCCCAAGACGGGCGAAGTGGATTTAATCGTTACGGTTGAGCCTCGCCCAGTGATTGCTAAATTTGAGTACATCGGCGGCGAAGGACTTTTTGATAAAGATGCGGACGACCGTTTTGCGGATGGATTACGCTTGGGCGAGCCCTTAGATTCAGCGGCCCTTCGTCGCGCCGAGATTAAATTACAAACCGAGATCCGGAAGAAGCGTCCATTCACTTTAGTATCATCGCAGACTTACAAAGACAAAAACAGCGACGGTGTGGTCGTTTCCTATATCATCAAAGACGGCGCCGAATTAAGGGTCGATAATATCACGATCGACGGCGCGACTGCATTTACGGTTTCGGAAATAATTGATGGAGCCGAACTAAAGGCCACCGATTGGCGCTGGTGGAAGTTCTCATGGTTGCTCTCGAGCGGCCGCCTGGACCCCGAAGATTACCGCGCAGATTGTAAGAAAATCTTAGAATTTTATCGTGCCCGTGGTTACCTCGACGTGCAAATCGAAGAGCAAGATCCGGAGAAAGTTTGTACGGTTAAAGATCTCGAAGACGGCAAGGGCTGGGTCGACGTTATCTTTAAGGTAAAAGAAGGACGTTGTTACACGGTTGGCGACGTGACGATTTCGGGCAACGCCCTTGGCGAGACGAATCCTGTATTTAATACCGAGGCCTTGAAGAAAGTTATCAGCGAGCCTGCGCTTCGTCGCGGTGCTTATAAGTCGGAGGTCGATCACTTTGTTAAGGGGGAAACTTTTGTCACCGCAGCGATGGATACCGCTTCGGAAAAAATTAAAGAATACTACGGCCAGATGGGCTACCTTAACGCTCAGGTGTCTGTTGAGCGTAAGCCCAATTTAGAGACCGGCGTTATCGATGTAAGTTATAAAATCGAAGAAGGTATGCGCTTCACGGTCCGGGCGATTGAAATTCAAGGTAATACCAAGACACGCTCCAAGGTCATTGCCCGCGAATTGGCACTCAGCCCTGGCGAAGTTTTTGACTTAGCCCGCGCGCGCGTTTCAGAGGCACGTCTGCGCAACACGCAATTCTTTGAAGAAGTCCGCGTCGTTCCAGCGCCGACGCCTGTGCCCGGTCAGAGCGATCTCCGCGTCATTGTGAAAGAGGGCCCGACGGGCTCAGTCAGCTTTGGTGCGGGTTATAGCACTGTTGAGCAATTGGTTGGTTTTGTTGAGTATTCTGAAGGAAACTTTGATGCCTCGAATCCTGAAGGCTGGTACCGCGGGGCAGGGCAAAAATTCCGTCTCCGCGTTTCGCTGGGCAGCGTGTCGAGTTCACTCGAGCACTCCTTTGAAGAGCCATCGCTGTGGGATCGCGATTTAGCGGTCGGTTATAAAATCGAACGCCGTTACACTGGTTACCAATCTTCCAACTACAGTGTCGTGAATGAAGGTGTCGGCGTTTATGCCCGTCGCCGTTTATTCGGTGCAGTCGAAGGACGTTTGGCCTACGACTTACGTCGCGTTACGGTGGGCAGCGTTTTAACTTCAGCACCGGATGTGGTGAAGCTTGAGGATGGCCACCCAAAAATCATCTCATCGATCACGGCGTCTTTGGTTAAGGACACACGCGATGAATATAATTTCCCGACCAAGGGCGTGCGCCTTTCGCTTTCGGAAGAAATTGCCGGCTTGGGTGGTGATTTAAAATATTTACGTTCTGAACTTCGCACCGGTAAGTGGTTCTTGATTTCACCAACCTCGGAGCAGACGTTGGCGCTGATTGGTCGCGTGGGTACGATTACGGGTTCAGGCACGACGCTTCCTTTTTACGAGCGCTTCTACCTGGGCGGTGCATACGATATGCGCGGCTTCGGCTACAACGAAGTCGGTTCCCTTGGCACCTGGGATACTAATAACGGCAATCAACCAATCGGCGGTCTGACTTACGGTTACCTTTCAGCTGAATACACCATCAAGGCTGCCGACAATTTACGTTTCGCCACATTCTACGATTATGGCATGGTCAATGAAGGCTCCGCTGCCTTTGGCCTGAGTAACGCCAACAGTGACTGGGGTTTGGGTATGCGGATTTTATTGGGCGGCTCAGTCATGCGTCTCGACTTTGGTATCCCCCTTAAAACTACCAAAAAGGCTGATGGTACCGTTTTAAATGGCGGCGGAACCAAGTTTAACTTCAGTTTTGGCACTGTCTTTTGATTGCCAAAGGGTTTCAGTTAGCCCTTTAATTCTGAACTATGAAATCCCTCAGCGCCCTCCTTCTTTTCGCTGCATCTGCCGTCATTGCTGCCCCTACGAGCGTAGGCGTGGTCGACGTCGCTGCCGTGATGACCAAGTACAACAAAGCCATCGAAATCAAAGCTGGTATCGACAAGTCCCTTGAGGCCAGTCGCTCAGCGGTGAACGATCGCGCTAAAGAAATTGATGCCCTCAAGGCTGATTTTGACAGCGTCGTGAAGCGTGCCAATGACCCCATCCTTAATGATTCGGGCAAGAAGAGCCTCCAAGCTGAAGCAACGACTAAGCGCGATGATCTCCAAAAGCGCCTGAATGAATTCCAACAGTTCGCCCAAAACGCCCAAGGCCAAATTCAACAACGCGCCAATCAACTCGAACAAAATGTCATCACCGACATCCGTGCCGAGACCGACAAAATCGCCAAAGAAAATGGCCTCCAATTAGTCATCCCTAAGGCGATTGCCTTCACTTCTGACAGCACGCTCGATATTACCGAACAAGTCATCAAAAACTTGAACGCAAATTATAAGTCCGGCTCCGCTACTGAAGCACCCGCTAATAAATAAATCTGAATTACGCCCCTGTTAAACAGGGGCGCTTCATTTAAGGATATGTCGCTCGACCTTTCACTCTCTCAATTAGCTCCACTCGCTGGGGCGCTGAGTGTGGAGGGGGAGTGTGCATCGACGATTAAAGGTATCGCTTCACTGGCTGATGCCACGGCGTCGGATTTGTCTTTTTTGGGAAATCCAAAATACACCGAAGAGGTCGCGAATACGAAAGCGGGAGTGGTTTTGGTGCCCCAAGACTATGCGGGAAAGCCTCGCAGCGGTCAGGCCTTCTTGCGTGTCGATAAGCCCTCGTTTGCCTTAGCCCTCGTCTGTTCGGCGATTGAGTCGAAGCTCTGGCCCAAGCCAAAGGCGGGCATTCATGCATCAGCGATTGTTGCAGCTTCTGCCAAAGTTGATAGCACGGCGTCAGTCGGCCCCCTTTGTGTGATTGGTGAAAATGCGGTAATCGCAGCCGGTGCAGTTTTGGAATCAGGTTGCACGATTGGCGTGCAGGCGAAAATCGGTGCCGACTCTTGGTTAAAGTCGCGCGTCGTCATTGCAGACTATTGCGAACTCGGTGCCCGTTGCCGATTGCAGTCGGGCGTCGTGATTGGCTCCGACGGTTTTGGCTACGAGCCCGTCGGCGAAGTCATCCACCGTATTCCGCAAATTGGAAATGTAATTTTAGCTGACGATGTCGAAGTCGGTGCGAACACCACCATCGATCGCGCGCGCTTCAGTCACACCTCGATTGGTCGTGGCACAAAAATTGATAACCTGGTACAGATTGCGCACAACGTGCGGATTGGTAAGCAGTGTCTCATCACCGCCCAAGTCGGTATCGCTGGTAGTGCGACGCTGGGAGATTATTGTGTGCTGGGTGGTCAAGCCGGCGTGGCAGGCCACTTGACACTGGGCGACCGCGTGCGTTTAGGCGCGCAGACTGGGCTTTTTGAGGATATTCCACAGGATAGCTTCTATAATGGAACGCCCGCTGTGCCGATTGGCTTGGAGCGTCGTCTAGTGGTTTTATCCAGAAAGTTACCTGATTTATTCAAAAAGGTTGATTCGCTCGCCGCATCGTTGGACGCTTTAGGCCGAACGAATCCATGAGCACACCCGCCATCAAAATTTTCACGGGCAATGCCAATCCTGCCCTCGCTCAGGAAATTTGTAAACACCTCGGCGAGCCTCTCGGGGCGGCGACCGTCAATCGTTTTCCCGACGGCGAAACGTTTGTGCAGATCAATGAGAACATTCGCGGTTGTGATGTCTTCGTGATCCAGCCGACCTCCGCGCCAGCGAATGATCGTATTATGGAGTTGCTCATTATGATCGATGCACTCCGCCGCGCTTCCGCCGCCCGCATCACGGCCGTGATTCCTTTCTTCGGTTACGCCCGCCAGGACCGTAAAGATAAACCACGCGTGCCGATTACCGCAAAGTTGGTCGCTAATCTTTTAACCGCCGCCGGAGCCAATCGCGTGCTGGCTGTCGATTTACACGCCCAACAAATCCAGGGTTTCTTCGATATCCCAGTCGACCACCTCTACGCTTCGCCCGTCTTCTATGCGCACATTAAGAACAAGCCATGGTTGAAGGACGCGACGGTCTTTTCGCCTGACGTGGGTGGTTTGAAATATGCCTCAGCCGTGGCTGACATGTTAAACCTGCCTTACGGCTTCGTGGCGAAGCGACGCACGAGTGCAACAACAGTGACCGCAACAAGTTTAGTCGGCGATGTTGACGGACGTGACATTATTTTAGTCGACGACATGACCGAGACCGCTGGCACTTTAGTCGCCGCCGCGGAACTCTTGAAGAAGAATGGCGCCCGCACCGTGCGTGCGATGGTTTCGCACTGCATGATTCAAGAAATCGCTTACGAGCGCTTGCGCGGTGGTGCGATTGACGAAGTCATAACGACGAACTCCGTGCCGATTGATGTACGCGGCTTGCCGATTACCGTCCTTTCGATTGCGCCACTCCTGGCTGATGCGATTCATCGTATTCACGGCAACAATAGCGTGACCGATCTATTCCCGATTAAGGGTCACTGAGCGCTGATTTCGCTCCATAAAAAAGGCCGCCTATCAGGCGGCCTTTTTGTTGAAGAACGATGAGGTTATTTCTTTTGGTTATTTAAAAACTTAATGACCTCGGCGGCTTGGTCGCCCGTGTGGCCATCGTAGTCGGCCATCACGCAGACGCCGTCTTTGAAGAGGTAAGCGGAACGACTGGCGAAGCCCATGGTGGTCGGAACTTTGAAAGCCTGTACTACTTTCTTGTCGCTATCAGCCAAGAGTGAGAAGGGGAATCCCTGCTCGGCTTGGAAGGATTTTTGTTTCGCTTCGTTGTCGGTGCTTACACCCAAAACTTTGACGCCCATTTTAGTGAGCTCTCCCCAGCTGTCGCGCAATGAGCAACCCTGCTTAGTGCAACCCGGAGTATTGGCCTTGGGGTAGAAGTAGACGAGCAGGTAGCCGGAGGCGCCGAATTTCTCGACGGCCACGGCTTTGCCGTCTTGATCATTACAGGTAACGGTCGGCAGGGCATCGCCCACGGCGAGTCGTTCAGCGGCATTGCCCATGAAAGGGAAGAGGGAGATAAGCATAAGGGAGGCGATGGTTTTCATCTACTATGATGGAGTGCCTATTGGGTGAAATTGCAAACCAGCGGGTGCGATGTTTTCGTGTCGCTTGTCATGCAAACTCGGGGCAAAACATTGGCATGCTGTCGGAAATCCTAGCCACGATACCTCACCGGCCTCCATTTTTGTTCATCGATGAGATTAACGAAGTGCGGGCGGATGGTGCGGTCTGTACCCGAACCTTTAGGGCGGATGAGCCGTTTTATGCGGGGCACTATCCGGGCAACCCCATTACCCCGGGTGTATTATTATGTGAGTCCGTTTTTCAGACCGGTGCGATTTACCTGACTCGCAAGATGCAGGCCGAAGGCGGCAGTGTGGCCGATAAGACACCCGTGCTCTGTCGGATCGAAGAGGCAAAGTTTAAGGGCATGGTTAAGCCCGGTGAAACGGTGGTTATTGAAGTTAAGCACGTGGAGACGCTGCAGCAGTTTCACTTTATGACGGGTACCGTGCGACGAGACGGAAAAGCTGTGCTGACGATTCGTTTCGCGCTCGCCCTGGTCGACCAGCCCGCCTGAAATAACGCCATGTCCTTCCTTGGTCTCAACGGCAAAACTTTCTTGGTCCTCGGTGTGGCCAATAAGAAATCTGTCGCCTGGCATGTCGCACAAACCCTCGAAGCCGAAGGCGCAAAGGTGGTCTACTCGGTGCGTTCGGCGGCCCGCAAAGAAAGCGTGGCATCCATCTTGTCGGGCAAGCCGGTTTATATTTGTGATTTAGAAGACGAAGCGCAGACGCAAAAAATGGCGGCTGAAGTCGGTCGTGAGCATGGACCCATCAGTGGCGTTTTGCACAGCGTGGCTTTTGCGAATTTCTCAAAAGGCATGCAGCCGTTTCACGAAACCGTGCGGGCTGATTTCCTGCAGGCCACCGCGATTTCCTGTTTCTCGTTGGTGGAGTTGGCGCGTGCCTTAAAGCCCTTTTTAACCAAGGATGCTTCGGTCGTTTCGATTGGCATTTCTTCGCAGGTCACGGCGGCGAACTACGGTTACATGTCCCCGATTAAGGCCGCCTTGGAGTCCGCCAGTCGATTTTTGGCAAAATCATTTTCAGCTGATTCTCGCGTACGTTTTAATTCGGTTAACGCCGGACCGTTAAAGACGAGTGCGAGTGCGGGTATTCCCGGTTACCTAGAAAATTATTTGCACGCCGAGAAGATGACGTTGCGCAAAGAAGCGTTGAAGACTCAAGAAGTCGCCGACGTGGCCGTGTGGCTCTTGTCGCCGCGTTCGAGTGGTGTCAATGGGCAGGGTGTGATTGTCGATGCGGGGATGGGACTTAATTTCTTTGACGAAGAATTGGTGAAAGCCTCTTCGCGCATTCTCTAATCGTGCAATTTCAACGCACTGCACTCACGGGCCTGGTGGCCGAATTGCCGCCGGAGGTTTGGACTTCGGAGGAAGTGGAGCGTCGCCTCGCACCTTTATATCAAAGATTAAAACTTCCCGAAGGACGTTTAGAATTAATGACGGGCATTCGTGAGCGCCGTTTCTGGCCGCAGGCCATTCGTCCCTCCGCGGCTTCAGCCTTAGCTGGACGTAAGGCGATGAAGGCAGCGGGCGTGGGCCCAGCCGACATTGACCTGCTGATCCACTCCTCGGTCTGTCGGGATCGCCTGGAGCCCTCTACGGCTGCCTATTTGCATGGTTTGTTGGGTCTGGGGCCACAGGCACAGATTATGGATATTTCTAATGCCTGCTTAGGTTTTTTAAATGCGGTCGTCATGGCGGCTGGCTTAGTGGAGTCGGGCCAAATTAAACGGGCGTTGGTTTGTGCGGGTGAAGACGGACGCCCCTTGGTTGAGCACACCATTCGTCAGCTTAACGAAGACCTCACGCTGACGCGTGATAGTATTAAACCTTATTTCGCGAATCTCACTATCGGTGCCGGCGCCGCCGCCGCGGTGGTCTGTCGGAGTGATCTAGCCGGTGCCGATGCGATACAATTGCGCGCGTGTGCGTGGGAAACCGATTCATCGGCGAATGGATTATGTGAAGGCGATACGGCAGCGAGCGAGTTAGATATGCGCACTGACTCGGAAGCGTTGTTGATTGCCGGTGTTGGTTTAGCGCAACGCTGTTGGCAGCGTTTCAAAAATGAGAGTGGCTGGAACGAAGGCACGCCACAGCGCATCATCACGCACCAAGTCGGTCGTCGTCATTCTTCGCTGCTTTTCGAAAAACTCGGCCTCGATGTCACAAAAGATTTTCAGACTTTTGAACGACTCGGCAACGTGGGTTCGGTTTCTTTACCAGCGACGCTCGCTTTGGCACGTGCTGAAGGGAAAATTAAAGCCGGCGATAAAACCGCTTTGCTGGGTATTGGTAGTGGCCTGGCGAGCCTCATGCTCGCCGTCGAATGTTAGTCCCCGATCCAGCGGCCTTGTCGACCGAGGTGAAGGCCTTGTACCCCTTTGCGGTGCGTGATTTCGTGACGCCAAATGGGGTGATGCGCTTTGTGGATCACGGTCCGAAGGATGGACCCGCCGTACTCTTGTTGCACGGCAATCCCTCATGGTCGTTTCTTTGGCGGAATTTAATTATCAAACTCGCGGCCCGTGGATTCCGGGTGATTGCACCAGACCATGTGGGTATGGGGTTGTCGGCCCGACCCGATAAGTTTTTACGTTTAGAGGATCGCATCCGCGATGTGCATGGCTTGGTCGATTTTTTAGGACTCAAACAATTTCACCTCGGTGTCCATGATTGGGGTGGTGCGATCGGTTTTGGTTTGGCGACGCGTTGTCCCGAGCGCATTGGAAATATTTTAGTTACGAATACCGGGGCGTTTCTCTCGGAGCGGATTCCGGCGCGCATTGCCATCTGCCGTTGGCCGCTGGTGGGTCGGTTCATCGTACAGAACTTAAATGGCTTTGCCTGGCCGGCGACCTGGATGGCCGTTGAGAAACCGATGACCCAGGCGGTCAAAGCCGGGTTTCTGGCCCCCTACCAGTCGACAGGGGTCAGGCGGGCGGTGGCCGACTTCGTGGCGGATATCCCGATGGAGGCTAATCACCCCACCCGGACGACCCTAGCGGCCGTCGAGGCAGGGCTGCCTCTCTTAAAGGGCAAGCGCATCCTCCTTTTGTGGGGCCTAAAAGACTTCTGTTTCGATGCCACCTTCTTGGCTGGGTTCGAAACTCGTTTCCCTCAGGCCCAGAAGCTGATTTTCCCGGCCGCTGGGCACTATGTTTTGGAGGATGCAGGTGAAGCGGCGATCGGTCCGGCGGCGGACTTTTTCGGGCAGTCCTAGGGTGCGTCTTTAGGGACTGTAATTTAAATGTAAAATAGGCTGTGTATGGGGTGTGAATAGTCATTTTCAACCCATCTGCATCCTATTCATTGTCAACGGCTTATGATGGTGTAAAAACAGCCAAATTTGCCCGTTTTCCTATTGCAGGAATAGCGCAAAAAAACAGGATTTCGGGATCCCGCTAAGCGGGAATTATTTACCCTATTTATCTATCCAAAAATGAGCGAAAATTCCGAAAAAACAGGACCCACTGGTAAGCATGCCGGCAAAGCATCGTATGATGCAGTCGACATCAAACGTCTTAAGGGACTGAAGGCCGTACGTGAGCGACCAGGTATGTATATTGGTGATACAAATGAAACGGGCTTACACCACTGTGTTTATGAAATCGTCGACAACTCGATCGATGAAGCGCTCGCTGGTTATTGCCACAGTATCAAATTAGAAATTCATACCGACGGATCACTTTCGGTGGAAGACGATGGTCGTGGCATTCCTGTGGCGATGCACCCGGAAGAAAAAATTCCAACACTGGAGCTCGTGCTCACGAATCTTCACGCAGGTGGTAAGTTCGACAAAGGTGCTTACCAAGTTTCGGGCGGTCTGAATGGCGTTGGCGCCAAGTGCGTGAATGCACTCTCCGATAATTTCGTGGCCGAAGTAAGCCGCGAAGGCGAGGTCCACCAAATGAAATTCTGTCGGGGCGAAGTCACTCAGCCAATCAAGGTCATTGGTAAGACGAAGCGTACGGGCACTAAAATAACTTTCCATCCTGATCCCGAAATCTTCGTCGCGACGCAGGAGTTTAAGTACGACACCTTGGTGCGCCGGATGCGCGAGTTAGCATTCTTAGTTCCAGGTATCACGGTCGATATGAAGGATCACCGCACCAATCGCGCAGACCACTTTGAGTTTAAGGATGGAATTTCGGAGTATGTTTCATTCTTAAATGTGAATGAAGAAGCCTTATTTAAGGACCCGATTCTCATTTCAGCCGAAGTCGATTTCACCGATTTAGAAAACCCGCGCGTCATGGCGGAAGGCGAAAAACCCAAGCCCAACCAGCGTAGAATGACGGTCGACGTGGCCCTGCAGTACAATGATCGCTACGACGAAATGGTCTTTTCGTACGCCAATTTAATCAATCAGCCTGAAGGCGGTACGCACCTTTCTGGTTTCCGTTCGGCGCTGACACGTGTAATCAATCACTACGCGAAGTCGAATGGCCTGATTAAAGATAAAGACACCAAGCTTAATGGTGATGACATGCGTGAAGGTTTGGTCGCGGTGATTTCGGTTAAGCACCCCGACCCCAAATTCCAATCGCAGAACAAGACGCGCCTCACCAATCCCGAAGTCGAAGGAATTGAAACCTCGGTCGTCGGCGAGCAGTTGAAATATTATTTAGAGCGCGACCCGAAAACCGGACGTCGCATCGTCGATAAATGTTAGAATGCAGCTCGCGCTCGCGAGGCGGCGCGTAAAGCCCGCGAGACCGTACGTAAGTCTGCGATGTCTTCGGGTGGCTTACCTGGTAAGTTGGCTGACTGCTCGGAGAGTGATCCAGCGGTTTGCGAACTTTACATCGTGGAAGGTGACTCTGCCGGTGGTTCAGCTAAGCAAGGCCGTGACCGTCGCTTCCAGGCTATCTTGCCGATCAAAGGTAAGATTCTGAATGTAGAGAAAGCACGTATTGATAAAATTCTCTCGAACGAAGAAATTCGCACCATCATCACCGCCTGTGGTACGGGCATCGGTAAGCACGAAGGCGATGGCGCGTTCGACGTAACCAAGTGTCGTTACCACAAGTTAGTGATCATGACGGATGCGGACGTGGATGGTTCACACATTCGCACATTGTTACTGACATTCCTTTTCCGTCAGATGCCCGGCTTAATTGAAGCCGGCTATGTTTATATCGCTCAGCCGCCGCTCTATCGTATCAAGCGTAAGAAGCGCGAGCAGTACGTGGATAACGATGCAGACTTGAACCGCATCTTGCTCGAGCTCGGCTCGGAAGACGTGAACTTGCTCCGCCTCCGCGATAAGCTCGTTTTCCCCGGTCAGAAGCTAGACAAGATTGTGGAGTCGCTCGCCCGCCTGGAAAGCCTCGGGGTGAGCATTGGTCGCACCGGTTGCCAGCTCGGCCAGTACCTCGATCAGCAAAACCCCAAGACGCATGCGTTGCCACGTTTCATCGTGCGCACCCGTACCGGCAACGAAGAAACTTACGAGTTCTTGGCGGATTCCGACGCCAAGCAGGATTACCTGAAGAAGGCCGGCGTCGAAGATTTCTTGTCCGACACCATTAATCGCGAAAAGAAGCTGAAGGACGGCACCGTTGTGCAGCAACGCGTCAACGTCATCGAAGTTTTTGAAAACGAATCCATCACCAAAGTGTTAAAGGATTTAGGCACGCAAGGAATGGACGTGAAGCAATTCACCGCTGGTGAAGACGCACGCTACCACTTGATTGATGGCTCGGCGGCCGACGAAGAAGTCGTCGTTGAAGCCGAAGAAGCCAAGGCCGAGAAGGGTGCCGAAAAGGCGGCCAAGAAGATGGTGAAAAAAGTCGAGCCCGTGCCCCTGATGTCGATCCTCGAGCTCATCGGGCAGATTCGTCAATTCGGCCGCAAGGGTCTGACGATTCAGCGATACAAGGGTCTCGGCGAAATGAATCCGAAGCAGCTCTTTGAAACCACGATGGATCCGGCCAAACGTCGCTTCCTCAAGGTCGATATTCGTGACGCCGCGGAAGCCAATCGCGTGTTTGCGATGTTGATGGGCGAAGACGTTCCTTCGCGTCGGGCCTTCATTGAGGATAACGCGCTGAACACCTCGAACCTCGACGTCTAATCCGCATCTATAACTTAAATCTAAAACCTTACTGTAATGTATTCTGAAAAAGAAAAACTCACCTCCGCGAATATCACGGAGATCATGTCCACGGCCTACATCGATTACTCGATGTCGGTCATCGTGTCACGGGCTCTGCCCGATGCGCGTGACGGACTGAAGCCGGTGCAGCGCCGCATCCTTTACGCCATGATGCGTGAAGGCCTCGTCTACAATCGCCCCTTTGATAAGTGTGCGGGTGTGGTCGGTGAAGTGCTGAAGAACTATCACCCGCACGGTGACAGTTCGGTGTACGACACCTTGGTGCGCTTAGCGCAGAACTGGGTCATGCGTTACCCGCTGATTGAGCCGCAAGGTAATTTCGGTTCGGTCGATGGCGATCCACCCGCCGCCTACCGTTACACCGAGTGTCGCCTCTCGGAAGTTTCGGCTGAACTCCTGGGAGATATCGACGAGGACACGGTCGACTTCGTACCTAATTATAAAGAGTCGACCACGGAGCCGACGGTGCTGCCTTGTGCGTTGCCTCACCTCTTGATGAATGGCTCGACCGGTATTGCCGTCGGGATGACCACTAATATTCCGCCGCACAACCTCATCGAGTTAATCGAAGCCACCTGTCTCATCATTGATAAGCCAGGCACCACCGTCGAAGACTTAGAAAAGATTATCACGGGTCCTGACTTCCCAACCGGTGGTGTGATTAACGGCAAGGAAGGTATTAAGCAGTACCTTAAGACCGGTCGTGGCATTGTCCGCGTCCGTGGCGTCGCCCACACTGAGGAAATGAAGAACGGCAAGGAG
>CAIVVQ010000160.1 GCA_903909465.1 uncultured Opitutia bacterium
TGCTTGGGTAAAATTATCGGTGGCGGACTTCCCGTGGGGGCGTTTGGCGGCAAAGCTGAGATTATGGACAAGGTCGCGCCGCTGGGTCCGGTTTATCAAGCGGGCACACTCAGTGGCAATCCCTTGGCGATGGCTGCCGGAATTGCCGCCGTACGAAAATTACAGAAACTGAATCCGTATGGCCGACTCAATACCTTGGGTCAGCGCGTGCGTGACACACTTTTAGGTGCCGCTAAGGCCAAGGGTATTTCTCTCCAAGTTCCGCAAGTGGGCTCCATGTTCTCCCTGTTCTTCAACGAGCAAAAAGTTCGCAATTATGATCAGGCCATCGCCTCGAACGGCGATCACTACCGAAAACTTTTCCGATACGCCTTGGACCACGGCGTGTATTTAGCCCCTTCACCTTATGAAACCGCCTTTCTTTCCACGGCCCATGAAGGGGTGGATATCGATAAGGCGTGTACGGTGCTTGATGCCGCCGTGCGTTCTCTATAAGAAAACTTATGGCCAAATTCGCATTCATCGGCGCGGGACGCATGGCAGGGGCCATGGTGCGTGGCTTATTGCGCTCGGGCGTCTGCCAGGCCGCTGACATTTCAGTGCTCGGCGGTGCGGGTGCTTCGGCCGCCCAACTGTCGAAAGACACTGGAGTGAAATTGGCGAAGGATGCCGTAGATTTATTACATGGCGCCGACCTGGTGGTGGTGGCTTGCAAGCCACAGCAATTGGCGAGCCTCGATAAGGCCTTCGGCGAACTCACCAAAGGCAAAGCAGTGCTGTCGGTCTTAGCCGGCACTCGCTTGGCGACACTGCAAAAACTTTTTTTGGGAGCACGTAACATTGTGCGTGCGATGCCTAACACGCCGGGTGCAGTCGGGCAGGGAATCACCGCATGTTGTGCGTTGCAGACGCTCAGTGCGAATGATCAAGCATTGATTGATTCGACCTTAGCGGGCTTGGGTATGATTGTGGATGTACCCGAAGGTAAGTTTGATGCCGTGACTGCAGTCTCGGGCAGTGGCCCTGGGTTTTTCTTTGAGTACGTGGCAGCGTATGAAGAGGCCGCGGTGGCCTTAGGTTTTACGCCTGAGCAAGCGAAGCTCTTGGTGCGCCAAACATTTGCCGGATCTTTGGCGCTGCTTTCCGCGTCGGGTGAAACCCCTGAAGCTTTACGTAATCAAGTCACCTCACCTGGTGGCACGACGCGTGCAGGCTTAGACGCTTTGGACGCACATAAATTCCGCGAAGTGGTAGCCTCGGCTTTGATTGCCGCTAAGAATCGATCCGAGGAGTTAGGAAAATAATTAAGATAGGGGGTAGGTTAGGTTGTTGGCGGATGGCGACGGAGCGCCATCCCTACCCAAATCCCCTTGTCACCTTGCCAACGTGTCCCCTGAACTCACTTATTCCACGGAGCCTTCGCGAGAAGCAGGCCCATGCCACACCAATCGGAGATGCCGGCAAACATGAGTCCTGCACCTATAAAGCCACTGAGATAAAAGAATGAAGAATGGACGGTGAAGCCGAGTACCACACCTATTAAGACAATCGTACCAGCGGTGATGCGCACCTGGCGCTCGATGGAAATAGCTTGGGTTTCGCCACGAACGACAGGTATATTTAGCTGCAAGCAGGCGTTGGTTCCGCCGGTGATAACGATGAGTTTAAGGTTGGAAGATTCGAGTAGTTCGGCGGCCTTGCGTGCCCGCGTTCCCGCGGCGCAGAGTAAGACGACGACGGAAGATGCTTTGACCTTTAGAATCTTTTTAACTGACGCTTCCGATACTTCATCGAGCGGCAGGTTGATCGCACCAGCGACGTGTACTTGGCGAAACTCTGCGGGCGTGCGCACGTCCAGTAGTACCGCGCCTTGTTCGGCTAGCTTGGTAACAAACGACGGGTCGTTGACTTCGAAGGGCATGATTAGTTTTTCGGTAGACGATTAACCGCGCTGACTAAGGCCTTTAATCCGGCGAGTTCAATATTAGGGTCTACTCCGGCACCCCAAACGGTTTCGCCTTTCTCGGACTGTAAAGATACATAGGCCGCAGCAGCTGATTCCTCGCCTGCCGATAGGGCGTGGGAGCGGTAATCACGCAATGTGAACTTAGCCCAGCCTTGTGCGGCAATGGCGTGCACGAGGGCGCTGATTGGCCCGTTGCCTTGACCGGTGATAGTCGTGGCCTTTCCTTGGTAGTTTACGTCGGCGGTGCAATGGACCGACTCCTTGCCGTTTGGTTTCGAAACAAAACCAACTAATTCAATCGGGCTCGCGACGTTCACAAAATCGCGGCGGAAGCGTTCATGAATTTCTTTAGGTGATAATTCTCGGCTCAAGGAGTCGGCGTACTTGCCGATCAGGTTGCCGACCTCTGGGTGCATTAATTTGGGTAAATCGAAGCCGAATTCACGGTCCAAAATATAAGCCACGCCGCCTTTACCGCTCTGCGAGTTAATGCGAATGATGGCTTCGTAGGAGCGGCCGATGTCTTTGGGGTCGATCGTCAAATAAGGCACATCCCAGGCCGCTTGCGGCCCGATTTTATCGCGACGATCCATGCCTTTCTTGATGGCATCTTGGTGTGAGCCTGAGAAGGCCGTAAAAACTAAATCGCCGCCGTAGGGGTGGCGGTCGTGCACGGTCATACGGGTGCAGCGTTCGTATACAGCACGAATGTGAGGCAAGTTACGGAAATCTAAATGCGGGTTCACGCCGTGCGAGAACATGTTCAACGCGACCGTGACGATGTCGAGATTGCCGGTGCGTTCACCGTTACCAAAAAGTGTACCTTCAACACGATCGGCCCCTGCCATCAAAGCGAGTTCGGTTGCCGCGACTCCCGTGCCGCGATCGTTGTGCGTGTGTAATGAAATCACGGCGCTTGCCCGATTTTTCAAATGACGGCAGAACCACTCGATTTGGTCGGCGTGCGTGTTGGGTGTTCCCGCTTCGACCGTTAACGGTAGATTTAAAATAATTTTCCGTTGAGCAGTGGCGCCCCAAGCGGCAGAGACCGCCTCGCAGACTTCCAAGGCGTATTCGGCTTCGGTGAGGACAAACGTTTCGGGGCTAAACTCAAATTGCCATTCGGTTTGAGGCTGGGCGTCGGTCAGCTCACGAACCAGCTTGGTGCCCGCCACGGCCATTTCTAAGACCTTTTCTTTGGATAAACCAAAAACGATTTCGCGCTGAGCGGGGTTGGTTGGCGTGTATAAGTGCACAATGGCGCGCTTGGCATCCTTTAATGACTCGATGGTGCGACGGATTAAATGTTCGCGGGCCTGCACCAAGACTTGCACGGAGACATCTTGGGGAATGAGATTTTTTTCGACCAATTCGCGCGTGAAAGCGAATTCGGTATCGGACGCCGACGGGAACCCGATTTCGATTTCTTTAAAACCGACTTGGCAGAGTAATTGAAACATCTCCAATTTTTCGGAGACGTTCATCGGGACGGCTAAGGATTGATTGCCGTCGCGTAAGTCGACCGAGCACCAGCGTGGGGCGGAGGTGATGGATGCGTCAGGCCAGCGGCGATCGGGTAAGCGGACGACGTTAAAGGGCTGGTATTTTTGTCCCGGGTTTTGCATGGGCAAATTTGATATGGAATAGTGGGTTGGTGACGTGCGGCTGGCGAGTGTCGGTTTTATGCTAAAAGCAAAAAGCCCGCTCGGATAGTCCGGGCGGGCTTTCGCAAAAGGATGCGACCCGGACTTAGGCGTCAGGTTTGGTCTTAGGAAGCTTGGTCACGCGCTTGATGTCCTTGAGGGCACCGCGCTTCTTGAGGAGCTCAACGCGCTCAAAACGCTTCAACACGTTGCGCTTGGCACCGGATGAGGAGGAACTGGATTTGAAACTGTTGTGCTGGGTCATGACCGTGATGAAGTGGAAAGGTGGAGAAAAGGGCAGGGAGGGGCTGGTGCAAGGGAAAAAGCCAAAAAGGTGGGGGTGGGCTTAATTTTGTGTTACCGGCGGGTTTGGGGTCGGGCTACGCCTTTGAGGTTGCTGGCAGGGCGAGGTGGAGTGACATCAATGGTCGTGCGAATTCTCGATCGCTATATCCTCCAAGAGTGGGCCAAGGTCTTCGCCCTCTGCCTGGCTAGCTTCACGGGCCTATTGTTGATTTCCGAAGCGTATAACTGGATTCCCGAGTTTATTAGTTGGGGCTCATCAACGGGCAGTATTTTGGCGTACCTGGGTTGCAGTGTGGTGATTCGGGTCTCGATGATTGTGCCAATCTCGTTGCTCGTCTCAACGGTCTTCGTTCTCAGTGCGATGAACCGTAATCAAGAGCTCGCGGCCGCGCGTGCGGCGGGCATCGGCATGGGCCGCATCACCGCACCGCTCTGGTGGATGGCGGGAGTGATGGCAGGAATATTAATCTTATTAAATGCAATTTGGGTGCCCGATGCACTGGAAGCGCAAAGTCGGATTTTGGAGCGCGAACAATTTGCCGCGCTACACACTAAGGGTAGTGCGGTTGTGGCGACGGCGCAGGCGGATTACGTTTCATTCCAAAACGCTAAGGCTCACCGCTTTTGGTTGATGACACGGCTGGGTCTGAATGCGGGTCAGGCTTTCGAAATTTCGGTGGATACGTTTGATAAGCAAGGTAAGCGTTTGCGGAGTATTAAGGCCGACTTTGCTGATTTCCAAAAAGTGAATGGTCGCTACCAGTGGACGTTTCGAGAGGGGCGCGATTTAAAATTCAATCCCGTGGACGGTACACTCATCTCGCAGCCTCGATTCAAGGAGTTGGTGATTTCGGAGTACGACGAAGACCCGGAAGTCATGCTCTTGGCACGTCAGGATCCGGAGGTACTTTCTTTTCGTGAAGTTGCACGCTACGTCGATCAAGCCGGGGCCGGTGCTCCAGGAAAAAATGCGGCTTACGCCATGCGTTACCATACTATCTTAGCAGCTCCCGCGATTTGCTTTGTGGTTGTTGCGGTGGCCATTCCGTTCTCGGTAATTGGCGGTCGGATTAGTCCGATGGTGGGCGTTGCGAAAACCTTCGGCTTATTTTTAGCATTCTTTTTTGCCTCTTCGGTTTGCAGTGCGCTGGGAGTTGCGGGCACCTTGCCTCCGGTGGTTGCAGCTTGGTTGCCCACCGTCGTGACGGCCCTCTGGGCCATTCCAAAACTTAAATCCGTTAATTAATGTTAAGCACGATACGTATTCGCCCGGGGCCACCTGCACGCGCCCTATTTGGTCACCCTTGGGCATTCTTGGGTGAGCTCATGATTACATCCAATAACATTGAGCCTGGAGCTTGTGTTGAATTATTGGACATCAAAGGTAGGAGTTTGGGGTCTGGCATTTGGAATCCAAAATCCCAAATTGCTTGGCGGCGGTACTCGCGTCGTTCCATCTCTTTGGATGGTCCACTTTTAGAGGAGCGAATCACTACGGCGATTAAACGTCGCACGGGCCGTTCACTGGGACGATTGATTTGGTCAGAAGCCGACAATTTACCTGGTTTAATCGTGGATCGTTATCATGACCTATTGACGGTGCAGACCTTAACCTTGGGGATGGATTTACGCTTAGAGCGCATTCTCGAGATTTTACAACGCGTGGTCGGCCCTCGTGAAATGGTGATACGCAACGAGGCATCTTCCCGGACACTGGAGGGCATGCCACAATACATCCGTACGGCTTCGGGTAACCCCCTTGAGCCCTCCTGGATGGATGTAGGCGGCGTCCAGTATTTAGTCGATCTAGTGGCCGGTCAAAAAACCGGCATGTACCTCGATCAAATTGAGCAGCACCAGAAAGTCGCAACCTATGCCAAGGGACGGCGCGTCTTAGATACTTTTTGCAATCAAGGTGGCTTCGCCTTGGCGTGTGCGAAAGCCGGAGCCTCTTCGGTCTTGGGCATTGATTCGTCTGAAGATGCGATTGTCGCTGCCCGTAAAGCAGCAGAACACAATGGACTGAATGCACAATTTGAAGTCGCGAATGTCTTCGACTGGTTTACCGAGCACCGTGAAGCGACTTTTGATTTAATTATTTTAGACCCGCCACCGTTTGCACGTAATAAGGATTCAGTGGAAGGGGCGATACGGGGCTATAAGGAATTAAACCTGCGTGCCATGCGCCTGCTTGCGCCGGATGGTATTTTAGCGACCTATTCTTGTTCGCACCGAGTTTCGAGTGCGATGTACATGGAATTAATTGAGGCGGCGGCGGCGGATGCCCGTCGCGAAGGCATTGTGCTCGAGCGCGTTTCCCAGCCAACTGACCATCCGGTGATGCTTAATTTCCCGGAGAGCCGATATTTGAAGGGATTTATTCTTGAGATTCGGGCTTAACTCTCGGCACAAACTCACTTTAATCCGCCCATGATTGTTTCACTGCGTGGCAAATTAATCGAAGCGGGTGTGTTGCGCGTCGTGATTGAATCGGCCGGTGTGGGCTATGAAGTGAATGTTCCGGTCACCACGGCGGAGCGTTTGCCCACCTGTGGTTCCGAAGTTTTTTTGCTTATTCACCACGTCTTTCGTGAGGATGGTCAGGCGTTATACGGTTTTGCGGTTTCAGAAGAGCGCGATTTCTTCCGCTTGCTCGTCGAAAAAGTTTCCGGCGTGGGACCCAAGATGGCTTTGAATATTCTCAGTCGCATGTCTTTGCCGATTTTACGCGAAGCCATCATTCGCGGCGACGTTGCATTGCTCGCACAGTGTCCGGGCATCGGTAAAAAAACGGCTGAACGTCTGGTAATGGAGTTGCGCGACAAAGTGGGCGTCGATGGAGCAACCACGTCGGTCACAGCTTCAATTTCAAACACCCAACCACCTTCTCCTGCGACCGACGCCATTGCGGCGATGATTGCGCTAGGAAATAAAGCCGTCGATGCAGAGAAATCAGTCCGTGCGGCGATTGCGAAGCTCGGTCCCGGCGCGACTGCCGATCAATTGGTTAAGGCAGCGTTGGGAAGGTAAGTTCAGGGGACACGTTGGCAAGGTGACACGGTGACAAGGAGTTGGGTGGGGACGCAGTCGTGCCCCTACCTGAATTCCCCGTGCCCACGTGTCACCTGGACTGCTGCTACCGCAGTCCTAACACATCATCCATGCCGTAAATGCCGGCTGACTTGCCCTTAACCCAATGGGCGGCTCGTACGGCTCCACGTGCAAAGATTTCACGGTTGGCGGCCTTGTGTGTGAGTTCGAGGCGTTCGCCTTCGGCAGCAAAGAGCACCGTGTGGTCGCCCACGACATCGCCACCGCGCAGTGCGTGTACGCCGATTTCATTCAGAGGGCGTTCACCTGTGAGGCCGCTGCGGCCGTGCTTAAGGGCATCCGCGGCGAGTTTGCGCTCTTCTAGTAAAATTTTTAATAAAGTATCGGCGGTGCCACTGGGTGCATCTTTTTTATGACGGTGATGCATTTCGGTGACCTCAATGTCCCAGCGACCAGCTTGGCTGAGGGCGCGAGCAGCTTGGCGCACCAAAGCGTTGAGTAGGGTGACGCCCACAGAATAATTTCCGGCCCAAACCACCGGAACGTCTTTAATCGCATTGGTGATAGCGGATTTTTCTTCGGCCGTATGTCCCGTGGTTCCGATCACTAACGGCTTTTTATTTTTGGCACAGAGTTGGGCAACGGCGAGCGTGGCTTGATGAGAAGAGAAATCGATGACGACGTCGGCATCGTTGATGAGCTTAGCGGCATTGTCGCCTTGATCGACGGCGCCTGCGATGACCGCAGACTCTTCGGGGGCGACATGAATAATGGCTTGGCCCATTCGGCCTTTGGCGCCGTTAAGCAGAATGCGGATAGTTTGGCTCATCGTTGGGAAGAAAGGTAAGCATCCATAGTGGCTTCGACAATCTTTCGATTGGCGTCGGACATTTCACAAAGGGGGAGGCGGACTTCGGCCGATTGAATGATGCCTGCCCGTTGCATGACATGCTTAACGGGCACAGGATTGGGCTCGATGAAGAGGTTCTTGAAGATTTCTGCGAGGTGTTGGTGGAGGACCTTGGCTTCAGCAAACTTCTTGGCCTTCACTAACTGGCCGAGGCGTGCGATCGGACCAGGCAGCCAATTGGAGGCTACGGAAACGATGCCTTGGGCACCGACTTCACCAAAGGCGACGGTGAGTGAGTCATCACCACTCATCACTAAAAATTCTGGATCGAGCTCGCGGACTAAGCGTGCGGCCTTCTCCACCTGGCCGCCGGCTTCTTTTATACCAATAATATTGCGGTGCTTTTGACGGAGTCGAACGACGGTCTCGGTCGCTATTTCCACGCCACAGCGTCCGGGAATCGAATAAAGCATGATGGGCTTACCCGTCACCTCCGCGATGGCAGAGAAGTGTCGGTACAGTCCCTCTTGGCTGGGCTTATTGTAATAGGGTGCGACCAGGAGAAACGCATCGGCTCCGGCCTCATCGGCGCGTTTGGTTAAATCAAGTGCCTCGGTGGTCGCATTCGATCCCGTGCCGGCCATAACGGGCACGCGACCAGCCGCGTACTCGACGGTGCGACGAATGACATCGATGTGTTCCTTATAATCAAGGGTCGGCGATTCGCCTGTGGTGCCGACGGAGACGAGGCCGTTGATGCCTTCACTGACTTGGAAATTTACGAGCTTCTTTAAATCATCCCAACAGACTTGGCCCTTGAGAAACGGCGTAATCAAGGCGGTGTGTGCGCCAGTATAGGCCTGGGCGGTGAACGCAGGGCGGTTGGGCGTGGGCTGGCTTTGGGCGGACATTTAAGCGTGGGAGAGACGAATGAAACAACCGTGCTAGCGAGCGGGAGACAAACCCAAAAGCCAATCGTGGTCCGGAGGGTAAGGTAACGATGCGATTATGGGGTATAGCCAGCGAGTTGGTGGAAATACCGCTTTCCA
>CAIVVQ010000161.1 GCA_903909465.1 uncultured Opitutia bacterium
ACGGGTCCTCCATGTAATCATTAATCCGCGGGCAAGGTAGCTGGTCTAAAAATCGCTGCGTCGACTCCGCGTAAGCAGCCCAGTCGCACCACAAGCACTCGATGAAATGCACTAAACCTAAAGGCTGCAGGTCAGGTTTAATTTCTTTGAAAGCCTTGTGAGCCAATTCCAGTGCCCGATTGGAATAATATAAATCGGCCAAATTACTACGCGCGACCATATTCTCCGGATCAAGCTTGATCGCCTGCTGATACGATTCTTCAGACTTTTTTGGCTCCTCCGCATTCCTAAAACACGCACCCAGCGCGTTATAGTAGACCGACATCGTTGCGTCCTGCGGCTCTAGGCTAATGGCTTTTTCGAAAAAGCTGATCGCTTGGGTCAATTCGCGTAACTTATAAAAACTTATCCCCATCAAAAAATACGCACGGGCGTGACGCGGGGCAAGCTGCGTCGCCTTTAGGCAATAATCTTGGGCCTCCTTGAAATGTAATAATCGAATGAGGAGGTCGGCTGACTCTATATAGGCGTCATAACACTCTGGGTTAAACTGCAGCACGGTCTTAAAGGAATCTAAAGCGGCTTGGTAGTTCTTAAGTCCCAAGAAAATCTTCCCAATATTAAGTAAAGCCGAGGCGTGTCCGGGCTGGAGCTCGAGTGCCCGTGCATAACAGGCCATCGCATCGTCGGCACGCTTCAGTGATTGGCAACTGTTCCCCATGTTAATGAGCGGTTCAGCCCAACTCGGCCTTAGCGTGATGGCGCGATCATAACTCTGGATGGCATCAAGGAATTGCCCGAGCTTTTGCTGTGCATTCCCGAGACCATAAAAAGCTTCCGCAAAATCGGGTCGTAACTCAATAGCCAGACGATGCTGTACGGCGGCTTCTCCTGACTGACCTAAATCATAAAATACGTTGCCGTAGTTAGAGTAGTGCGATGGGTTTTGGGGATCGTGCTGAATCGCCTGCTTAAAACATTCTTTCGCCCGACCCAGCTCGCCCAACTGAGCATAAATAATTCCTAATAAACTAATCACATCAACGCAATCAGGCTTACTTAACAATAGCTCTTCTAAGGTCAGCCGAGCAAAACTCAGGTTCCCTGCGGCACAGCCATCGACGGCCACCTGAAATCTGTCCCAAAACTGACTGTCATCAAGAGGGGCCATGAATGATCAAACCGAAAAATGAATAGGTGGCTGACCTTGGCGACACCTTTCGGACATTATCGCTAATGCGCGCTCAAAGTTTCGGGTATACTTAGTCATGGGAAAAACATTTCCTGCGGCGTGCGCCAACATTAACTTCTCTTTGAGAGACTCAATGCGATCAGGGCTAAGGGCGAGGCCAATTGCCATCTGTTCATAATCCTCCGCGGTCCCGGCCACTAATTCTTCCAGTCCAACGCTCTTTAGTAAACTGGCGGACACACGACTGTGCATTGCAGCGCCCATGCGAGTCAAAACGGGTAAGCCCATCCAAATTGCATCCATCGCAGTGGCATGAGCGCCATAGGGAAAGGTATCGAGAAAGAGGTCAGCTAACCGGTATCTCGCTAAATGCGCTTTCATGCTAGGAAGCGACGGGGCAAAAACTAACCGTGCCGACTCAATACCGCTGCCCTCGGCGCGCGACAATAAACGCTGTCGGGTCTTTTTATCTACCGATCGCAACCAGAGACAAGACCCCGGCACGGCCTTGAGAATCCGCATCCACATGTCAAAAACGGTGGGAGTAATTTTATAATTTTTATTAAAACAGCAAAAGACGAAGCCCACAGGCGGCAGGCCGTGCTCGGCACGTGCGGAGACCACGGCGGCTCTATTTAAATCCGTATCGTAGGGCATATACATGGGTAAATGC
>CAIVVQ010000162.1 GCA_903909465.1 uncultured Opitutia bacterium
ATTCTGATAAAGATTGAGAAGCAGAAGTGAGGGTTTCGACCACCCGGGCGTGGATGGCCGGGTCCTTAATAATGCCCCTGCCCTTGTCGGCCTCAGCCCGGGTAGCCTCAAACTGTGGCTTAATTAGGGCCACCAAGTGACCACCCTTTGCCACCCTCTCCCAGGCTGCCGGCAAAACGAGCCCAAGCGAGATGAAACTCAGGTCCATCACCACTATACCATAGGTGTCGTGAGGCAACTTCGCATTGGTCAACTCACGGGCATTGAGCTTTTCGAAATTCGTGACGCGAGGATCGGTCCGCAATTTGTGATGCAGCTGCGCCGTACCCACGTCGACACAGGTCATACTGATAACTCCGCGCTGCAAGAGACAGTCGGTAAACCCGCCAGTCGAGGCACCGACATCAAGTCCGTGCAATCCTTCGACCGAAATTTTAAAATGCTCGAGTGCACCTTCCAGTTTTTCGCCACCGCGCGAAACAAAACGCGGCGGTTGATCGACCGTGAGCACCGCATCTTCGGGAAAAGATTGTGAGGCCTTATTAACCATCGCATCAGGACCCGAGCGTACCTTGCCCGCCAAAATGAGCGCCTGTGCAATCGAACGCGAAGGGGCGAGACCGAGCTTTAACAGTAACTCATCCGCTCTCATTCTTCCTGGCTTAGCGGCCATAAATTAATCCAAGAAACTCGTGAGCGGCGAAGTGGGCTGAGCCACCGCCGAGCCTGCACCTAAGCCCGATTCACGTGCAATACGTCCCGCTTCGACAGCTAAACGAAACGCTTTCGCCATCGCATCAGGCTCACCCGATGACGCAATGCCCGTATTCACCAACACCGCATCAGCCCCCATTTCCATGGCCTCCGCTGCATGCGACGGGGCACCGAGACCGGCATCCACAATTACAGGTACGCGCGCTTGTTCGATGATGATGCGTAAGAAATCACGCGAGAGTAAACCGCGATTAGAACCAATCGGCGCACCGAGCGGCATTACCGCCGCAGCACCGACTTCTTCGAGGCGTTTTGCCAAAACAGGATCGGCGTGAATATAAGGTAAGACCGTGAAACCTTTTTTTACCAATTCGCGACACGCCTCCAATGTTTCAATCGGATCAGGCATTAAATATTTTGGGTCGGGGTGAATTTCTAATTTCAACCACGATGTGCCGAGTGCTTCGCGCGCCAACTCGGCGGCAAAAATCGCTTCCTTCGCGGTGCGTACGCCCGAAGTGTTCGGTAAAATTAAATGCTTCTTCGGATCGAGCGCTGACAAAATTCCGTCGTCCTTCACACCAAAACGCACACGCTTGATGGCGACAGTAATGATTTCCGAACCACAGGCATCGAGCACGGCACGTAATTGTTCCGCCGAAGCATACTTACCCGTGCCGGTGAGTAGGCGCGAGGTGAAGGTGCGATCTGCGATGCGTAAGGAGGCCATCCGACTTCTCACAATCTAAGTCTCGGCGGAATTGTCCAGCCCTCGCGAATGATGCTTAAAATGAAACCGCCGCCACTAATTCGCGTGCCGCCTGTTCGGGGTCGGCCGCTAGGGCTATCGCCCCACTGACAGCGATACCATGCGCACCTAAAGCCTTTAAAGACGGCCAATCCTGCACCGTCACGCCCCCGATGGCATAACACGGCAAGCCGCTGGCGAGTCCGATGAGCTCGCGCAGTGACGACTCCGAATGCACCGGCGCAAGTTTGTCCTTACTCTGCGTGAAACGCACGGGCCCAACACCGGCGTAATCCACGCGGGCAGATTTTAAAACGGCGATGTGTGTCGGATTATTTAAGGTCACTCCGATGATCGCATAATCACCGAGCACCGCGCGCGCTTCGGCCGGCGATGCATCGTGCGAGCCCAGGTGCACGCCGTCGGCCTCGGCGGCGTGTGCGACCTTGAGGGAATCGTTCACGATAAACGTCGCACCAAAATCTTGGCATAATTCTCCGACGCTACGTGCAGTCTTAATCCATTCCAACTCCGGAAGGTTTTTTGCCCGCAGCTGAATCCAGCGCACTCCGCCCTCGAGCGCTAAGCGCGCCTGCTCGCGATGCGAGAGCGGCGATGCATCGAGCGTGAGAAATTGAAGCCGCGCGCGCACGGATTAATGCTTACGTTTTAATTTACGTGCGTCTTTACCATACCACGCACGTTCGATTTCTAAAAACGCGTGCACGGGATTCGGCGCTTCCCAAACGGAGCCAATAAAGGCAATGCCATCGAGGCCCAAGGCGCGAACGTGTGATGCATTTTTAGTGGTGACGCCGCCTAAACCGTAAACCGGACAGCCGCCTTCGGAGCGCCAGCGCTCAACAATCACCTTGAATTCAAGGGGTGTACGTTGTGGCACGTAATCTCGCTTGGATACGGAAGGAAAAAGCGGACTGAGAAAAATGTAGCGACAACCCTTGGGCACCGAGCGCATCTCATCGTAAGAATGACATTTGCAACTCAGCGCGACAGACTTGGGCCAGCGACCGGGAATGCGATCGCCTTGGTACATTTGAAATCCGCCCAAGCGATGCTTTAAAACTAAATCGGGGTGCTCTTCTAAAACGATACGGGGGTGAAAAATTCTGGGGACTTGTTTGAGGAAATTTTCGTAGTCTTTAATTTTCCATTCGCGCTGCGGCTGAACGTGCAGTCGACCCAAACCCGCATTAAAAAGTTTGTTCACGGTTTTTACATTCCACGCGGTGCGGCTCGGCGTGAATAACACCAAGTTATCGGGCGCAGCCACTTCGGGCTCCGCTACAAAAAGGGATTTAATGAATTTAAGCATATAAAAATCAGCCACCTTGGGCGGCACGGATCACGAGGACTTCGGCGCCTTCTTTTAAGGAATGGCTACCCCACTTACCGCGTGAAACCACGGCGCCGTCAACGGCGGCCGCGACGGCGGCCTCATGGGCGACGCCCATCTCCTGCAGGAGGTCAGCCAAGGATTGAGCCTTAGTTTCCTGAGGTTGATCGTTCACAATGACACGCATGTTCGAGGTTCAAAACCTGAACCCCTGTAGGCGGGCTGGCAAGCGGAGGTTTGAGATTGCACGGCCGTTGAAGCGGGTTTGGCTGAACCCTCATGAAATCCCTTCCCCTGTGGATTATCTTTCTCGCCGCTTGTCATACTTGGGCGGCCGAGGCCCCTTCTCCTAATAATACTAATATGAAAGAAACCACCACTGGCGCCGCACCCCGGGCCATCATTCACACCACCGCTGGCGACCTGACGCTCGAGTTCTGGCCCGAAGTCGCTCCACGCACCGTGGATAATTTCCTCAAACTCGCGCGCGAGAATTTTTATAACGGCACGGCGTTTCACCGCATCATCAAAGGCTTCATGATTCAAGGCGGCTGCCCTAATTCCAAACAGGGCGCACGCGGCATGCCCGGCACTGGCGGTCCTGGTTATCAAATCAAGGCCGAGTTCAATAATCGCTCGCACGTTAAAGGCGTCATCTCGATGGCTCGCTCCCAAGACGTGGATAGCGCTGGCAGCCAATTCTTCATCTGCGATGGCGATGCCACCTTCTTAAACAATAACTACACCGCCTTCGGCAAACTCGTGAGCGGCGAGAAGGTCCTCGATCAGATTGCGAACACTCCTTGCTCGGGCCCTGAGCGCTCAACGCCCTCGGTTCGCATCGAAATCACCAGCGTCGAAGTGGTCGGTGAAACTGTTGAAAAATCGCCTAAAAAGTAAGGGTTTTATTCTTTCTTTACACCCCAACATCCTATCTCAATCTCAAGTTTCCCCATGAAATCCCTACGTACCCTCGCCCTCTTGCCTTTGGCTGCTGCCGCGGCACAGGCTTACACCATCGAGCTCCAACTCGGTCAAAGCCGTACCACTGGCTACGACCAAGGAACTGTCGCCGGACTTAATATCGCCGGACAAGTCAGTCAGAGCGTGGGACTCGGACTAAATCTCTCGAACAAGACCATCGAAGACAGCACCCACAGCATGAAAGTGCGGAACGCCTCCCTGGATATCACCTATGAGCTGAATCCACGTGGCGCGCTTCATCCATTCATCGGTGCGGGAGTAGGCTACGCCTGGCTCTCTAATGCCGCCACCTTTACGAGTACTAAAGGTGTAATGACCACTAGCGTTTTTGGAGGCATCCGCTTTGAACTCTCACGCAGTGTAGATGTAGCCCTCAATTTCAGAAATAATCAGTTACTCAGCGTGCCTGACATAACTGGCGCAAACAAGAATACGTTAAAGAACTGGGATTCGACTGTCGGTCTCCGCTTTAAGTTCTAAACTCTTAACGCGTTCAACAAAAAGGCCGTCCACTGGGACGGCCTTTTTTATTTATAATATAAAATGTATCATGGGGCCGACGTCAGCAAGCCGCGCTCTTTCATCCAATAGCCCAAGAGCTCGGTCCAACGCTTAGCGGCTTCGCAACGATCCGTTGCGCCCCAGCCGTGGCCACCGTTGGCCCACACGTGGACTTCAGCGGTTCCGCCCAATGATTTCAGGACTCCTGCCAACTTCATTGAAGCCTCGGCGGGCCATTGGTCATCGGCCGAATGAGCAAAAAATGCGGCAGGTAAGGACGCGACGCCTTTCGGCGGAATAATATCTGCACGTAGCACATCGCCCGACTTTTCATCCTCCAAGAGGTAGGCGGGGTAAACCATGATGGCGAAATCTGGACGGGGCACTTCACCCGCGGCGGGTGCATACGCTAAGCGCACGGCGAGATTTCCACCTGCTGAAAATCCAAGCACGCCGACTTTCTTGGGGTCGCCATTCCATTCAGCGGCGCGGGCACGAATGATTTCTAAAGTCTTACGCGCATCAATCATGGGCACCTCCCAAGGTTTATCGTCACTCCGGCGGGGCACGCGGTAACGCAGCACAATCGCACTGCAACCCAGTGCGTTCAGTCGCTGAGCAACGGCGACACCTTCGTGGTCATCGGCCAAGAAATTAAATCCGCCGCCTGGTAAAACCAGGATGATAGGTGAATTGGTTTTAGCCGAAGGGAATGGTAAAAATTCTGGAGCAAAGACATCCGTGCGACGGTTCTTATCGTTCATCACTCCCGCCGGATCGGCACCCGACTTAGGTGTAAGCGTTTCGGCGGGCGGCGTGCCTTCCCAGACTTTAATTGGGACAATGGGGTCGGCCACCACAGTGAGTGAACTGAGTGACATCATGAGGATGGCAAAACAACGGGGCATGGGGATAAGGCTAAATGACTGACGTTGAGGACCGGGGCAAGTCCGCACCTTACCTAAAAACAAACGGCGCACCGAGTGGTGCGCCGCAGTGTCGACTGTATCAGGGTTTACTTGAAATCAACCAATTCGACTTCGAATTCGAGTACCGAGTTCGGAGGGATGGGGCCTTGGCCTTGTTCGCCGTAAGCGAGGTTGGCGGGGGCGAAGAGTAGAATTTTTCCGCCCTTACCGATTTTTTGTACACCTTCAGTCCAGGCAGGGATCACACCGTTTAAGGGGAACTCCGTTGGCTCATTGTTGCGAGTGGTCGTTGAGTCGAAAATTTTTCCGTCCGCTAATTTTCCGGTGTAGCGACATTTAACCGTGCTAGTTGCGACGGGCTTTGGATCCGTTCCGGCAGCGAGAATTTTGTAACGGAGTCCGGTGGAAGATTTGATAATTTCCTTATCGGCATCAACCTTGGCCAAGAACTCTTCGTTCTTAGCGGCGAGGCGCTTGGTCTTAGCGGCGACGCGTTCATTCAACATTTTTTCGGCGCCCGGAACAATGTCCTCGGGTTTAAAGGTTGGGCGTTCGCCCTTGAGCGAAGCACGCATACCCGAAAGCAACGAATCGAGTTCGGTGTCGCTTAATTCAAGCTCGTTCACAATCGATGCCCATTCGGCACGGTTCGCGAGAATGAAGCCTTGGAGGAAGAAGGCTTGTTGTTGTTGTTCAGGTGTGAGTGGTTTCACTTCGGGTGCGGGGGATAAAGGTGCGGGTGCAGCCACTGGTGCGGCAGCGGCCGTTGCATCAGATTTAACTTCGTCAGCAGCATGTAACGAAGCGACGGCGAGAGCCATCACGGCCAGGGCGGGGAATTTCATGGAGGTCGAAATGTATCCGAATCAGGCCATTCGGGGAAGCACCTTTGCGTGTTCCTGGAGGGAATTTACCGTCAGCGGACGGACCCGCATGGATTGGATGCCTAAAACTGCAGCACGGGCCGCATTCATGGTCGATGCCATATAGACGCCACGCAACACGGCCTCAGCGCGCATCGCATTTTCGTCCTTACGAGGCAACATACCGGCGGCCGTATTCACAATCATTTGCAGCTGACTGTTCTTCAGCATGTCGAGCACGTTGGGTCGGGCGCCTTCAGAAATCTTACCGAGTTTATTGACGGGAACACCCGCAGCCTCAATCGCCTGCGCCGTGCCGCTAGTGGAATAAATCGTGAAGCCGAGTTTTGCTAAATCGCGAGCGACAGCAACGGCGCCATCTTTATCGCGATCCTTAACCGAAAGGAAAACATTACCAGCAGTCGGGAGTGCAGGCTGTGCGGCCATCTGCGCCTTCGCATAAGCCATACCCAAATCATCATCCACGCCCATAACTTCGCCGGTCGAACGCATTTCAGGCGAGAGCGCCACGGGTGCACCGGGGAAGCGACTGAAGGGGAAGACGGATTCCTTGACAGACCAATAAGGTGGACGGATTTCTTTGGTGAAGCCCAAGTCTTTAAGTTTCGCACCGAGCATACAAAGCGAAGCCAACTTCGCGAGCGGCACGCCGATCGCTTTAGAAACGAAAGGTACAGTGCGTGAGGCGCGCGGATTCACTTCGAGCATGAACACGGTGTTATCCTTAATCGCGAATTGGATATTCATTAGGCCGACCACTTTGAGGCGCTTGGCCAAGGCGTGCGTGATGCGACGAACTTCTTCAATGATTGCCGGTGAAAGTGTGTGTGGAGGTAAAACCATACCGGCATCACCCGAGTGCACGCCTGCGTGTTCGACGTGTTCGAGCATGCCGCCGATAACCGTGATCTCGCCATCGGAGATGGCATCGACGTCGAGCTCGATGGCGTCTTCTAAGAATTTATCGAGCAAGACTGGCTTGCCTGGGGCAACGTCGAACGCTTCGCGCACGACCGACTTCAATTCCTCCATGCCGTAGACAATAAACATACCGCGTCCGCCGAGTACGAAGGACGGACGGAGTAAAACAGGGAAACCGATTTCTTCAGCGTACTTGTAGGCCTCTTCGAGCGAGAGTGCAGTTTTGTTAACCGGCTGACGGATCTTCAACTCATTGAGAATGTCTTTAAAGAGTTGGCGATCCTCCGCGAGAGCGATGCTGGCGGGCGAGGTGCCGACGACGGTGACGCCATTGGCTTCGAGGTCGGCCGCTAAGTTGAGCGGGGTCTGTCCGCCGAACTGCACAATTGCACCGATGCATTTCTCGGTGCGGTAAATTTCTAAAATATCTTCAAGCGTCAGTGGCTCGAAATAAAGTCGGTCAGATGTATCGTAGTCGGTTGAAACCGTTTCAGGATTCGAATTCACCATCACGGTTTCGTAGCCCGCGGCACGCAGCGCGTATGAAGCATGCACGCAGCAATAATCGAACTCAATGCCTTGGCCGATGCGATTGGGGCCACCACCTAAAATCATGACCTTCTTTTTGTCCGACGGACGGACCTCAGATTCATCGCCGTACGAAGAATAGAAATAAGGTGTGAAGGATTCGAATTCGGCCGCGCAAGTATCGACGAGGCGGAAAACGGTGCGAATACCTTCGTCGTTACGCTGCTTGTAAACTTCGGCGGGCTTCAATCCCGTCGCGTGCGCAATTTGACGATCCGCGAAGCCGGCTTCTTTAGCACGACGCATGAGGTCGGTGCTCACTTTCTTGCCGGCGGATTTTAATTCTAATTCTAAATCTACGATACCGCGTAATTGACGCAAGAACCAGGGATCGATTTTGGAGGCGTCAAAAATTTGCGCCTCAGTCATACCCGACAACATTGCATAACGGATATAAAATGGACGCTCGGGATTAGGACGAGCCAAGCGCGCGCGAATCTCCACGTGATCGCGCACTGCATCATCGCCAAATTTTCCGCCACAACCCAGACCCCAGGCCCCGATTTCGAGCGAGCGTAGGGCTTTCTGGAAGGATTCTTTGAAGGTGCGTCCGATGGCCATGGCTTCGCCCACCGACTTCATGGCGGAGGTCAGTGTGGTGTCGGCACCAACGAATTTTTCGAAAGTGAAACGAGGAATCTTGGTGACGACGTAATCGATGGTCGGCTCAAAGCAGGCCGTGGTCGATTTCGTGATATCGTTCTGTAATTCATCGAGCGAATAGCCGACCGCTAACTTAGCGGCGATTTTTGCAATAGGGAAGCCGGTGGCCTTCGAGGCCAGAGCGGATGAACGCGACACGCGCGGATTCATTTCGATGACAATCATCCGTCCGTTAACTGGATTCACCGAGAACTGAATATTGGAGCCACCCGTTTCGACACCGACCGCGCGGATGACCGCGAACGACGCATCGCGCATCAACTGGTATTCTTTATCCGTGAGCGTGAGCGCGGGAGCGACCGTGATGGAGTCGCCCGTGTGGACGCCCATGGGGTCAAAATTTTCAATCGAGCAAATGATGACGCACTGGTCCTTGTGGTCGCGCATCACTTCCATTTCGTATTCCTTCCAACCTAACAAACATTCTTCAACTAAGACTTCGTGTACCGGCGAAGCGTCGAGGCCTGCCTGCACCATCTTATCGTATTCTTCGCGATTGTAAGCGATGCCACCGCCGGTGCCACCGAGCGTGTAGGATGGACGAATGATGATAGGGAATTCGCCGCCGATGAGGGCGACGGTTTCGCGCGCCGCTTCGAGCGTCTTCACCACGCGTGAGCGCGGTACATCGAGTCCGATTTCGAGCATCAGCTTCTTGAAAATTTCGCGATCTTCGCCGCGCTCAATCGCATCTTCTTTTGCACCGATGAGTTCGACGCCGTATTTAGCGAGCACGCCGGTGCGAGCGAGTTTGAGCGAGAGATTCAGTGCGGTCTGTCCACCTAAAGTCGGTAACAAGGCATCGGGTTTTTCTTTCGCGATGATGCGTTCGACGGATTCAACCGTGAGCGGTTCGATGTAAGTGACGTCGGCCGTTTCCGCATCCGTCATGATCGTCGCCGGATTTGAATTCACCAGAATCACACGGTAGCCTTCTTCGCGTAATGATTTGCAGGCTTGAGTTCCGGAATAATCGAACTCGCAGGCTTGGCCGATGATGATCGGGCCAGAGCCGATAATGAGGATGGTGCGTATATCGGTCCTCTTAGGCATAAGTTTCGGCGACTGTCACCGAACCGTGGAAGGGGGGTCAAGTGGGGACTTTACACAAATGCGGGAAGACACTTGCAGGGTCGGCCAAGGGTGGCATTCATCAAGGGGTGGACATCATAAGGATTAGCGGAATTCGGTCGTTCGGACACCATGGCGCCCTCCCCGAGGAAAAGCGTCTGGGTCAGCGATTTTCGGTGAGCGTCGACCTCGAGATCGACACCCGCCCAGCGGCTGCGGCCGATGATTTAAAGCTCACTGTCGACTACGCCGAAGTCATTCGCACGGTCGAAGGCCAACTCACGGGAAGCCCTGTTTACCTTATCGAAACGCTCGCTCAGCTCATCGCAGCCCGCATCCTCGGCACTTTCCCAGTGGTCAAGGCTGTAACGGTTGAAGTACTGAAGCCTTTTGCGCCGGTAGCGGCAGATTTTGAAGCGATTTCCGTTAAAATCCGCCGCGAAAGGATCTAAAATGTCGGGGCGCCAATACCTACTTGGGTTAGGCGGTAACCTCGGCGACCGGGCGCAATTCATCGCCGATGCAATCGACGCCATCGGCAAACTTCCTGGCGCAGAGATTTTAGCGATTTCCGAGGCAGTCGACTCCGACCCCGTCGGCTATAAAGACCAAGGTAACTTCTTAAACATTTGCATAGCAATAACTTACGGTGGAACGGCCCATGAATTACTGGGCGCCGCCCTGCTGATTGAGGAAAAGTTGGGTCGGGTGCGTACTATTAAAGACGGACCCCGGACCGTGGACATCGACATCCTCTTTATAGAGGACGGGCGGGAACACTCCGAAACTTTGACGGTTCCCCACCCTCGCTGGCGGGAGCGCGGCTTCGTCGTAATACCCCTGAGGGATTTACTTCAGTCCCCCGCCCTCGCCAAAAATCGCGCGTGGGATTTTCTTCGGAGCGAGGTCGCTAACTTATCCATCGGAAGTGAAGGCCTTCGCAAATGGCAAGGCCCGACACCCTGGATGAAGACCCTTCGCTGAATCGCTCCCGCTTCGGTCACACGCCCGCACTCTGGTTGTTGCTGCCGTTGTTAATCGGTTGCGCGATTGATACCACGTATCGACCCGCCATGAGTGCGCTGCTCTGCGGAGCGACGACCAGCGTCCTCGGTTTTTGGATTTTTAATAAGAAAGCAGTCGCGGGTATATTTTTTATTTTAATCGCTGGCATATCGATTGGAGCCGCTTGGCATCAGGCAAAATTATTTCCGCAAACAAAAATAGAGCCCGCGCGTAATTACGCTGAACTCTCCATCGCCCTGTCCCACGTCACGGCACAACAAGACGAAGCAGCCTGGAGCGGGAACGGTGTCGTCACCGATAAAGGAAATTTCTTCCGTCGGCGAATCGCGCTTTCAGGCAAGGGGGTAAGCCCAACCGATGGCGGAGAATATAAGATAGGCGGCTGGGTGAGCGCCGTCCCCGATCAACCCACGGGATTCGATGCATGGATTGCCTCGCAAGGCTGCACCTTGAAACTCAGCGGTGCAAAAATTCTCGGCACGCTCGAAGCGCCCTCCGCTTTCGCAGCCTGGTGTCAGCAATCTCAAAAAAGATTAGAGGCCTGGCTGCGCGTCTTGCCCTGGGAGGATCCTGATGGCGGATCGCTCCTGGCCGCGACTTTGTTAGGACGCACCGCCTTGTTGCCGCCTGAAGCCAAAGTGAATTTCGCGGCAACAGGAACGCTGCACCTATTTGCTATCAGCGGACTGCACATCGCGGGCATGGCGGCTGCCCTATTATGGTTAATAAAAAAATTGCGACTCCCGGAAAAACCACTGGGCGTTTTTATTTTGATTTTACTCTGGTTCTACGTGCAAGTCACCGGTGCCTCACCGTCTTCACTGCGCGCTTGGATTATGGCCGTGTTTATCTGGGCCGGACAGGTCAGCGAACGTCGCACACCCATTCTTCAGTCGCTCTCACTGGCGGGTGCGGTGACTTTGATTTTTCAACCCGAAGCGTACAATGACCCCGGCTTTCAACTGAGCTACCTAGCAGTGCTCGGAATTATTTGTGCCGGTGCACCCGCTGCTGAAATTCTTTCTGGCCCAAGTCTAGAGGAGCAATTAACGCCCAAGAAAAGTTTAAGCTGGGCCACACGCTGGTACGGAAAAATTAGGCGATTATTAATCAGTGGCCTATGCATCTCCGCCGCGGCCACGATTGCCGGCACGCCGCTTACTTTGATTTATTTTCAGAGCGCCAGTTGGGCGGGCGTATTTGCGAATCTCATTCTCGTACCACTTTCTGAAGTGCCACTCGTTTTAGGCATGGCCTCGTTGAGTCTCTGCGCGTGGGACGGATTTCTGCCCATAGCCAAGTGGATCAACGGCCTCGCCGCATTCACGCTCGATGCCATGGCCGTGCTGGTAAAATTATTCACTGTTGTCCCACACCTAGTTTATCAGACTGAAGTGCATGCGGAAGGAAGCGGACAATTATGTGTGGCCATGTTGATTGGGTGTTTTCTTTTTCAGGCGGACTCAAAAAGCGTCGTAAAACTCTTAGGCGTTCCGGCCCTCATCGTCGTTTCGTGGATTATAATATTTTTAACTTAAATCACACGCTCTTCTCTTGCCAGCGATTAGCCCGAGGCAAAAGTTAGGGCATGTCACGTTGGGGAATATTTCTACTGAGCATCTGCGCCAGCCAAGCGCAGGCCGCGCCCAATGAATGGTCGGGCATTTACCCGAGCTTAGGTTATTTTAATCAAGAGGGCGAATGTGGCACCGGCGCAGTGGTACCATGGGCGGATCGACTTTGGGTCATCACTTACGGACCACACCTGCCGTATGGCTCGAGCGATAAACTTTATGAAATCACGCCGTCATTGGAATTGATTGAACGACCCGAGAGCGTGGGCGGTACGCCCGCCAATCGGATGCTCCACGCGGAATCACAGCAATTAATTATCGGTCCCTACTTCATCGACGCTCAGCGTAACGTCCGAGTGATTTCGCCGAAGCTCATGCCAGGCAGACTGACCGGCAATGCGCGTCACCTAACCGACCCCGCACATAAAATTTATTTCGCAACAATGGAAGACGGGCTTTTCGAGGTCGATGTGCAAACCTTGGCGGTGAAGGGGTTGATTAAAGAAATTAAAAACAAACCTAAGCCCGGACAAACCGCCGAACTGAATCCGGCTACACTGCAATCAACACTTCCAGGCTACCACGGTAAAGGATTGTATTCGGGGCAAGGCGTGGTGGTCATTGCCAATAACGGCGAGGACATACCCGAGGCCTTAAAAAATCCCAACATCGCAAGCGGCGCGGTCGGCGAATGGAACGGTAAAGGCAATTGGCAACTTATCCGACGGAATCAATTCACGGAAGTCACGGGACCCGGCGGGTTAAACGGCAATGCGAATCCTGACACCGACCCGCTGTGGACGATTGGTTGGGATTATCGCTCGCTCATCTTAATGACGCGGGATGCAAGCGGTTGGCATTCCTACCGACTGCCCAAGGCGAGTCACACCTACGATGGGGCACACGGTTGGAATACCGAATGGCCACGCATTCGCGACATCGGCGAGGCGGGTTCACGCTTAATGACCATGCACGGGATGTTCTGGAAATTTCCGGAAACATTCTCCGCTAAAAATTCAGCCGGCATCTATCCGCGTTCAACTTATTTAAAAGTTATTGGCGATTTCGCGCGGTGGAATGATCGCTTGGTGTTTGGCTGCGATGATACGGCGAAGTCCGAGTTCTTAAATAAACGAGAGGCCAAAGGGACATTGGCCGGACCAGGCCAATCACAATCGAATCTTTGGTTCACTTCACTTGCCACCCCCGATCAGCTCGGACCTGCCATCGGCCACGGCAGTGTTTGGTTGAACGAAGCGGTGAAAGCAAAAGTTCCGTCTGATCCGTTTTTACTATCGGGCTTCACCAAGCGCGCGCTGCACCTCGAGCACGATGGCGTTGCGCCGACCACCTTCACGCTCGAAGTCGATCAAGCAGGCAACAATCAGTGGACCACCTGGAAAGAAGTAGCCCTTTCAACTGAAAATAAGAATACTTGGGTGGAAATTCCGGCCGACCTCAAAGGCGTTTGGTTGCGAATTAAAACAGATCGTGATGTCGCCAACACCACCGCGACATTTCAATACGCGAACGTTGACTCGCGCTTAGCCCAAGCTAGCCCAATCTTTGCGGGTCTGTCTTCGGCGCATGACTCAATTTCGCAGGGCGCGTTTCTCCTCACCCAAGGCGACAATCAACGCACCCTCGCAGTCTTAACTGATAAACTAAGCAACGGTCAAACCACCGTAGGACCGCTCTACGAACTCACGGCTGACATGCAATTGGTGAGGGCGGATCAAGCTTCCGCCGAAAAGATTCAGCAAGACACGCGCATCCCAACTGGAATCATCACCACCGACGAAGCCTCAGTTGTCTTCACTGAAAACGGACAGCGCTGGCGCCTGCCGCGCTCGCAAGAAATCCAGCAGGATAATTTAATTGCACAAAGTGCGTTACGCAAAGCGCGCGAAGTCTGCACCGAACGGGACCTTCTCCAGGCTCACGGAACATTTTATGAATTGCCCGCATTGAATGCGACGGGGGCGATGCGCATACGACCGATTGCCACCTGTGATTTAGCGGTGCAGGACTTCTGTTCCTATTGCGGACTTCTCGTACTAAGTGGCATCAGCCCCACCGAAGGAAAAACGAATCGACACATCATTCGTTCGTCCGACGGACAGGCTGCGGTCTGGGTTGGCGCTGCCGATGACCTCTGGCAACTTGGCAAACCACGTGGTCACGGCGGACCCTGGAAAAATAGTTTAGTGAAAGCGAATGA
>CAIVVQ010000163.1 GCA_903909465.1 uncultured Opitutia bacterium
AATTCTCCGTCATGCGGGATCGATGGCGATTGATGGCATGTGCAAAACGAGCGCCGCTTTAGAATTAGCGGCAGCGCACGAATCGAAGTCGGTGCGCCTCGCGACGGTGATGGTGATGCGTCGCCGGGGCGACGAAGGTGTAGTGCGCTTTATTAAGGATGCATCGCTGGTGGTAGCGGATGAAGCCATTCGTGCGATTCACGATTTATATTTTGAATCGGCCCGTCCCGCGGTGGCCGAATTATTAGATACACGCGATAGCCGCAAGTGGACCCCATTCATGCTGCGCCGATTGATTTACAGTGCGTACCGCCAGGGTGGAGAAATGAATGCGGCGCGATTAGTGTCGGTCGTGCTCGATGATAAAATTCCAGAAGAAGTGCATACCGAAGCCCTTAGGCTTTTGGGTTTATGGACGAAGCCTTATCCGGTGGATCAATTCACGGGTCACTGGGCGCCCTTGCCAGAGCGCGATGTAAATCAGGTGCGAGCATCGCTCAATCAAGTGCTGCCGAAATTGATAAAGAAGGACTCAGCGACCCTTTTAGTTACACTTAGTTTGGTCGACTTATATCGACTGGATACATCGGCTCTGACGGCAGAGGCATTGGCTCAGTTGGTTGACAATCAGACTTTGAGTGGCGCCGCTCGGGCTAAAGCGCTGGAAATGCTTTTAGCACGTAATCCAGCTAATGTGATGGCGTTGCTTAATCGTTATGCGGTGGATCCAAAAGACGAAGTTGCAATGGCGGCTTTTGCGGAGTTGGCGAAACAGAATCCAGAGCGTGGCTTCCAGGAATTGGGCCAAGCAATTAAATCGGAGTCTATTATTCGTCGGCAAGCCGCATGGAAACTTTTAGGCACACTGCCGATTAAAGGTGTCGACGCGCTCTTTGTGGAACAGTTGCAGGCTTTGAATAACACGAAGGGGGTTAATGCTGCAGCCCTTGAAATCATGGAGGCCGCAGAGACTCGTTCGGAGCCAGCGGTTAAGGATGCACTTAATTCTCTGAAGCAGGTTTTAAGTAGCCAGACCAACAAGCTGGCGAAGTGGATGCCGGCGCTGGAGGGCGGAAACCCAGAGAATGGCTTTGCGTTGTTCCAGTCGCTACCTGCGGGACAGTGTATGCGTTGCCATAAGTATTCAGAAGACCGTCATGCGGCGGGTGGAGAAGCGGGGCCTAGTTTAGCCGGTATTGCTAAGCGTGGTGACCGAAATTATTTATTGGAATCCATTGTGCAATCGAATGCCGTGGTCGCATCGGGCTACGGCACGGTGAGTATCGAGTTAACGAATCATGGCGCGCTGACGGGCACGCTTTTAAAGCAAGACGCCAATGGGGTGGATGTTGATGTCGCTGGCATGCGTTGGCGCGTGATGCGAAAAGACATTCTCTCGGTGACTGAACCCGTTTCTGGAATGCCAGTTCTTGATGGTGTCTTATCACTTAGGGAGGTTCGCGACATGGTCGCATGGTTGATGACGTTGGATTCGGAGCCACCTAAGGTAAAAACAGCTGAGCCTAAAAATTTGGATATCTCAAAAATTAAACCTGTGGTCACGGCTGCGCATGTGGATCCCGCGGCGATGTCGTTGGGCAGGCAGCAATTCATTACCTGCTCGGCGTGTCACGGCATGAATGGTGAAGGCACGGCGATTGCACCACCGCTGGCAAAGTCGGACTGGGTCAATGGCCCTGCTGAGCGATTGATTGATATTCAACTCCATGGCTTGTCGGGACCAATCACCGTTTCAGGTAAGGAATATAATTTCCCGGCACCGATGCCTGCACAGGCGTATCAGACCGATGAACAAATCGCTGCGGTTTTAACTTATATAAGAAATAGTTTTGGCAACAGCGCCTCCGTCGTGAAACCCGAGCAGGTGAAGGAGAGGAGAAAGTAACGCGAGCGAAGCTCGCGTTACTTAGGGGGCACGTTGGATTTAGGTAGGGGCGGCACTGCGTGACGCCCGTTGTCCGTATCGAGAATAGGATGTCGACCGAGGTTCGTTAGTCGCAAGGCGAACGGGCACGACGCAGTCGTTCCCCTACCAAAGAAACGGGTAGGGCCTGCGCTCCGCGCGGGCCGTCCGCTAATAAATTTAATACATCAACAGTTCTTAGCTAAGAGCCGATGAGTTGCGAAGTTGCGGTCTCGAACGGACGGCGGCGGAGCGCCGTCCCTACCAAAGATACAGCGGACGGCGCGGAGCGCCGTCCCTACCCATTACAAATAGCCATTACAAATAGGGCACGACGCAGTCGTGCCCCTACCTACACAAAAAAGCCCCGGGGGGCCGGGGCTTTTAGTGAATGACCTTCGCGCTTACGCGATGGTGACTTCTTTGTTGAGGTAAACGTCCTGAATGGTGTGCAGGAGTTTAGCGCCTTCGCTGATGTCGCGTTGGAAAGCCTTACGACCCGAGATGAGTCCTTGGCCACCGGCACGCTTGTTGATGACGGCGGTCTTAACGGCTTCAGCGAAGTCGTTATTGCCCGAAGGGCCACCAGAGTTGATGAGGCCGATACGACCCATGTAGCAATTCGCCACTTGGTAACGGGTGAGGTCGATCGGGTGATCGGAGCACAAGTCGGTGTACATACGCTTGTCGATCTTACCGTAGGAGGATTCCGTTTGTTGGATGGCCAAGTAGCCACCGTTGTTGTCAGGAAGCTTCTGCTTGATGATGTCGGCACAGATGGGGACGCCGAGGTGGTTGGCTTGGCCGGTGAGGTCAGCCGACACGTGGTAGTCTTTGTCTTTCTTGAAGGCGTTATTGCGGGTGTAGCACCAGAGAACGGTGGCCATGCCTTGTTCGTGCGCCATTTGGAAGGCTTGGGAGACTTCGATGATTTGGCGGTTGGTTTCGGGGGAGCCGAAGTAAATCGTCGCACCGACAGCTGCGCAGCCCATGTCGGCCGCTTGCTTGATCGTGCCGTACATCACTTGGTCGCCGATGTTCGGGTAGGTGAGTAATTGATTATGGTTAATCTTAACCATGAAAGGAATCTTGTGGGCGTAGCGGCGAGAAACGCTGCTGAGTACGCCGAAGGTGGAGCAAACCGCGTTACAGCCGCCTTCGATGGCGAGCTTCACGATGTTTTCACCGTCGAAGTAAATAGGGTTCTTAGCGAACGATGCGCCAGCGGAGTGTTCGATGCCTTGGTCGACAGGGAGGATCGAAACGTAACCGGTGTTGGCGAGGCGACCCGAGCCGTAGAGGCGTTGGAGGTTAGCGAGGACGCGGTTGCTGCGGTCCGAGGCGCTGAAGGCGTGCTCAACCCAATCGGCGCGAGGCAGGTGGATTTGCTCCTTCTTGATCTTCGGGCTGCTGAATCCGAGGAGGGATTCGGCGTCGCTACCGAGAAGTTTTTGGATTTCGCTGTATTGGCTCATGTGTTGTTCGTGTAGATGAAATTGAGAGACTAACGCTCACCAAAAGGTGGATTTGGGGCGAGGGCATCAAGCCATAAGTTAAAAACCCTCATAAAAGATATAATCATCCGCACGGCCTGCCCACTTTCGGGCGGTATCTGACTAAATTTGCCAGTCGGAACCGGAGGCAGAAGCAGGCTGAGGCAGGCCGGGGTGAGGGGCGGTGACAATGCGCAGAACCGCGTCGGACCCACCCGCGAGTTGGCGGGCACGTCGCACGGCTTGGGCGAGGGCGGCGGTGGGATTGGCTTCATTCCAAGGAATGAGGTTCTCCGTGCCGACTGACTTTTCTAAACCTGCATTCACAAAAATCTTCATCGTGTCGGCCTTCACTTCGCAGAGGATGAGGTGACGGTCGCTCGATTTTAAAGTATCAGCTAAATCGCGCAACAACAGTACGCCATTGGCGTCGAGGTGATAGGCCTCGCGGAATTTCAACACGAGGACTTTGAGATTCGGATCCGCCGACGCGCGACGGAGGTGCTCGTGAAACGCTTGGGTGGCACCGAAGTGTAGGCTGCCTTCAACGTGAAGAATGGAAATACCAGTAGTGCCTTGGCCTTTAGGGCGTTCGCGTAGCTCGCCGGTTTCTGAGAAGTCGTACTCAACGACTTGGGGTTCGGAAGTTTGACGTAAGTAAAAGGCAATCGCGACTGCGGTGCCGAAGAAGATGGCGACGTCGAGTGGTGCGAGTAGCGCCGTGATGAAGGTGGCCGAGAAAACAATGCGATCTTGTGTGCCCGATCTTAAAATCAGTTTAATCGCAGAAAGATTTGCGAGTTCGATTTCAACTAAGATAACCAGGATGGCTAAGGTTGAGAGTGGAACGATGGCGACCCAGCCGCTCACGAGGTAAGCAGCGGCGAGAATAAATATGCCGCAGAAAAGAGACGCGTAGGCGGTGCGGGCGCCGCTGGAAACATTAAGCGCCGAACGACTGATGGAGCCCGAGGCCGCCATGCCGCCCGAGAAGGCGCAGGTGAGGTTCGCGATGCCGAGTCCGAAGACTTCTTGATGGAGATCGGAAGGACGTCCGGTTTTAAGGGCCGAAGCACGGGCATTGGCGGTGCCTTCAATCACAATCAAAACGGCCAGGGCCAGTGCTGGTGAGAATAAAGTGGAAAGTGTGTGTAGGGAAAAATCGGGCAAGTGAAGGGTGGACGAAGAGCGTGCGGCTTCACCGACGTAATTAACGAGTGAGTGTGAGCTGCCTTGGGAGAGGGCGACATTTTGGGCGAGCATCGCGCCGAAAGTAGCGACGGCCACCGAGCCTAAGATCGCTTTACCAGTGCCGTAAGGTTTGCGTAATAAATAATAGGTGACTCCGGTGATGATGGCCAAACCGATTTCAGCATTGATGAGCACCTTGCCCATTTTGAAGATTTGCCAAAGTACTTCGGGCAAACTCTCGCCCGCGTGGTCGCCATTCATACCGACAGCGAAGGGAAGTTGAAGTGCGATAACGCGGAGGGCTGCGGCGGCGATGTACGCAGAAATAACCGTTCGCGGAACGAAGTCAGCAAACCCACTCAAGCGTAACCACGATGCGAGTAGTAGGAAAATGCCCGTCATTAAAATGAGCGTCGGCAGAATCGCGACGCGTTGATCGGGCGACAGCGCGCCGAGGGCGGCAAACGTTCCGAGCAGTAAAGCGGCCGATGCGTTGGTCGGTCCAGCGGAGAGATTCGCGGAGCCAGTGAAAATCGGCGCAACAAATGCGGCGACGCCGCAACCTACGAGACCGCACCAAACAGGTAGGCCTGCTTTCATGGCGAAAGCCATGGACATCGGGAAGGCGAGCAGGGCGACGTTTAAGCCGGCGATGATGTCGGCCTTAAAGGTCGGTCCATCCATTTTACCGGCGACAGCGACGATGGGAAACAGGCGCGGGCGGGGAAGGGCGGCGAGCTGACGGCCGAAATTACCAAGTGTAGAAAAGAAGCTGAAGATTCCCTGTAGCACGCATTCTTTGATGACGACCTCGGTTGAGCATTCAACCGATTTTTCTAAAATTAATTTACGCTTCGGAATCGAGCTGATGGATCAGCGACTGTTGCAGGAGTCCAAAGCAAGAATAGCAGGCGAGGGCGTGACGTTTTTCGGACGGCAGGCTTTCGTCTTCAATGTCTTCGGCACCATCGAGCTGGGAGTCGGGGATATCGGCAAAAACGAGGTCGCGCAGTGCAAAGCGAACGGCGGAGAGGGCGCGGAGGAACGCCAGTGACTGGGCTTCATTGCGCAGAACAATGATGGCGGGGTCGCCTTTGGCGCTGGCGAACGCGGTGGCCAGCAGTCGGGCCTCTTCGCCGGCCTGGGCGCTAAGGGTTTCGGTCCAGAAATTTGCCACCTCGGGATCGGCATCAGGGATCCTGGCGCGATTAACCGAAACGCGGGCCGCGGCGGGCGCGATGAGTCGGAGAAGGTCCGTCAGCACTTTGCGTGCCTCGGCCGTCATGGTGAGGCGAAGCTCAGCCATCTTTTTCGAGAATGGCATTCAAGTGCCACTGTTGTAATTCAAGGGCTACCATTTCAGCGGGCTCACGATCGCCTGTCCAAACCATGGCGCGACCTTCTTCATGCACTTGCAGCATTAATTTTTTCGCAACGGGTCGGGTGACGCGTAGTACTTTCATAAAAGCCAGCACTACGTAATCGGTAAAATTAATCGGATCGTTGAGAACGACGACATTCCATTTGGGACTGGGCTGAACGACCGATTCGGTTTTTATTTCCGGCTTAAGCTTGGGTTTGCCCATGGGGAATCAATCCACTGGAGCGTATGGTTTCTTGAAGGGTCCGCAAGCCGTTGATGAGTTGCTGCGTATTTTCTTTTGCGATTGGGCTGGACGCGTTGTGCTCAATCCTACTCGCGACTTGGGCTAATTCTTGGCAGCCCATGAGGCCGAGCATGCCCTTGATGCCGTGGGCTTGGAGAACGAGCTCATGAACATTGGCTTGGGTCGATACGGCGGCCAGTTGGCCGATTAATTGGTCGCTGTGGCGCAGGAAAACTCGGCCCGCGATACGGAGGTCTTCAATTTCATCTTCGTTGGCTTGTTTTAAGAGGCTGATGAATTCGTGTTCATCGGTTTCAAAGGCGGGGCGCATGGTTTCGTCGATTTTCTGGATTAAATCTGAGCCCCGCATCGGCTTGGTTAGGTAATCGTTGAAGCCTGCGTCTAGGCAGAGCTGGGCGACGTTGTTCTCGGCCATTCCCGTGA
>CAIVVQ010000164.1 GCA_903909465.1 uncultured Opitutia bacterium
AAGAAGTCGGTTTCAAGAGTCGCAACCTCGACTTAATTTTCGCCATCCCCGGACAAGATGATCAACGCTGGATGGAAGACCTCCGCAAAGTCGTCGACCTTAACCCGAATCATATTTCTACGTATTGTCTGACGTTTGAGGAAGACACCGCGATGTACGTGAAGATGAGTCAGGGGAAAGTTAAAATTGATAAAGACCTCGAAGCGTTCCTGTACCGTCGCACCTGGGAATTCCTCGAAACCAAAGGTTACGCCCAATACGAAATTTCGAATTTCGCCCAAGCCGGTCATGCCTGTGAACATAATTTAATCACCTGGGAAATGGGTGAATGGGCGGGTTACGGGCCATCGGCCTCATCGCAATGGAACGGCCAGCGCTGGAATAATCCGGCTAATTTAGAAAGCTGGCTCGCGGGCATTGAAAAAAATCAGCCCGAACGCGAACAGACCAAAGCCCTCAGCGCCGCCGATCTACTGTCAGATGCTTTAGTCTTCGGACTTCGACTCAACGCGGGCGTTTCGCCCTTCGCCCTCGCTGCTCGCTTTGAAACCGAGTTACCGAAAGGCGTCCTAAACCTCTTCGCCAATTTAGTCGAAGAAGGCCTGATGGAATTAGTCGGCGAGAATTTCCGCCTCACGGGCGAAGGTCGCATGCGGGCCGACGCCGTTGGCGTCGCTGTACTTGAACAGTTCGATTAAGACTTAAACTTTATCTGCCGCAGCGCTTCATATGTGGCGATGCCACAGGCGGTGGATAGATTCAGTGAACGCAACGAATCGTTAAACTGAGGAATTTTCGTCGAACGCTCCGCCCTAAACCATGCGTGCACTTCGGCGGGTGCACCGGAACCTTCGTTACCAAAGACTAAACCATCGCCGACATGAAAAGCGACATCCCAGAGGCCCTGCTTGGCCTTGGTGGTGAATAACCACATGCGCTCGGGGCGATCGGGTGATTTTAAAAAAGCTTCCCAGTTGTCGTGGTGATGCACATCGAGCTCGTGCCAGTAATCCATACCGGCGCGACGAAGTTGTTTATCTTCGAGTGAAAAACCCAGAGGGTGAATTAAATGCAGCCGGCAATCCGTCACCGCGCACATCCGTCCGATGTTTCCCGTGTTCGGCGGAATTTCTGGGCAAAGCAAAACGATGTGCAGGGGAGGCTTCACTTGCGGCGGGACATCGCGCGAGAAATTTCGCGCTTCGCTTCGCGCTCTTTAATATCCTGACGGCGATCGTGTTGTTTCTTGCCCTTGCCGATGGCGATGAGGCATTTTGCGAGGCCGTGTTTAAAGTAGATTTTAAGCGGGATAACCGTTGAGCCACCTGAACGCACTTCTTCGGTGATGCGTGCCACCTCGACGGCATTGAGCAACAGGCGACGCGTCCGGTAGGGGTCGTGATTATTGTGATTTCCAAAATCGTATTCCGCGATGTGGGCGTGAAATAAAACCGGGCCCTTCGGCGTCAGGCGCACAAAGGAGTCGGCAATATTCGCGCGACCTAGGCGCAGCGACTTCACTTCCGTTCCCAGCAAAACCAAACCCGCTTCATAGGTCTGCCCAATGAAGTAGTCGCGACCCGCCTTCGGGTTATTCACCTCGGGGAGTGTGTGTTCTTTGCGTGCGGCCATGGGAGTGCGTAGGAGCTACCCGCCAACGACCGAAACAATCCTGCGGGAAAAGAATTTAGGCCTTAGCTTGATCTTCTTCAGCGAAGGACCAAGAGATGCGACCTTCGATGATTTCACGAAGTGCAATATCTTCCGGAGAAAGGGTTTCGTAGAGGTCGCCACCAAGCAAGTGCTTGTACTTAGGAGGAGAGCCTTGAGGGCGCTCGGCGGTGGCACGGAGTTGCTTCACTCGCTTTGAGACCACATTGATGAGAATGTTGGCGTCAGGAATGATTTTCCGGGCATCTTGCAAATAGTCGTCGCGCATAGTGGTTTCCCTTACAGGGAACCACGAAACCTAGGGCAGCACCCCCCTCTGGCAAGCGTTTTCAAAGGGCTAAAAATCCTTTTGTCCTCGATTAAATCGCCTATTTATTGTGCCCTATCCCCATGCAAGACCCCAAAAACTACGGCGAAACGATGAAATCGAAGGGCGGGCTTAGCCGTCTGGTCAACGCCCTGAAGTACACGTGGGACGGACTGAAGGCAGCCGCACAGTTCGAAGAAGCATTTAAACAGGAGCTCATGGTGGTGATCCCACTTTCGATTGCCGCCTGGTTCATTCCCGTTTCTGCCGTTGAGCGCGCCCTACTCTTTTCCGTCCTCCAGCTCATTTTAATCGTGGAGCTCATCAACTCCGCCATCGAAGCGAATACCGATCACATCTCGCTCGACCGACACCCGCTCGCTAAACGTGCCAAGGACATGGGCAGCGCCGCCGTGTTCTTATCGATTCTAATCGCAACCGTCACCTGGACCGCTGTGCTCTGGCAGAAGTTTCGTGGCTAAAGCCCGAGGAACTACGCCAACAAAAAAGCCCGCTAATGAGCGGGCTTTTTTATTAAGTTTATAAAAAACTTAGGCCTTGGTCACGAGACCGGCCTTGATGGCCTTAACGGAAACCCATTGACGCTTCACCGAACCGTTAGGTTGGAGAACGCGGATGCGTTGAACGTTAGGACGGAAAACGCGCTTGGTCTGTTTGACGAGCTGGAAGCCGATACCACCGCTCTTCTTGGATTGACCGCGGTGAATGATGCGACGGCCCTTAACGGGGCGTTTGCCGGTGATGCTGCAGATGCGTGACATGGTGTTTCGTGCTCCTTTGGAAGGTCGGAGCAAATGAGCGTGAGGCTGATTGGCAAGCGGTAAGTGGACCAATCAACTCCGCTTTAAAGCCCGATCCAGGCCGGCCAAACCTTGGGCAAAAACCTGCGGGTCCAGCAAAAGACTCAATATTACCGAGGGTAAAGTCGCTGGCATACCGTAGAAATAGCCAGGGTGAGCCCAAACGCCTTCATTAAGGGCATTAAAGAGGAATGCTTCTTCTGCCACTCCGGGAGGGAGGGCCAAAATCGCCATCCAGCCCGCGGGCCGGGGTAATGTGCGACAGGGGTGACCGGTGGTCGTCAGGAAAGTTTTGAGCGCGGCTTCGTTCTGAGCCACGCGCGTACGCACCGCCACCCGGAGAGGCTCGGCTCGTCGGAGTAAATCGGGCAAGGCAATTTGGGCCGGCGTGTTCACCGATAAAAATGCATCGGCGATGTGCTCGAGTCGACGACATGATTCGGCAGCGGTGTCGGTCGGACCCGCTACGACAATCCAGCCAATCTTTAATTGTGGTGCGAGGGCGACTTTGGAGAGTCCGCTTAAAACATAAAGTGCAACCTGCGTTTCGTCGGCCCACGTTCCAGGCGAGGCGACGCCTTCGGCCGGATAATCTAAAAAGACTTCGTCGCAAATAATTGCGCAGTGGTTCTTTAAAGCAAACGCGCGGAGAATATCGCGATCGCGTCGACTGACAAATGCGCCCGTTGGGTTCGAGGGGTTGATACAGATAATCGCCCGTGTTTGTCGGCTCGCCGTGAGACTCGCAGGATCGATCACCCATTCGTTGGCTAATTGCACCATGCGGTATGGACGCAACGTCACGCCTTCCAAGGCGGCGATCACTTCTAATAAAGGGTACGCGGGCTCGGGTACTAAAATTTCGTCACCCGGATTACACAGGAGTTTAAAGAGCCAACTGTAACTCTCGCTCGTACTCGCCGATAAAAATAAACGCTCCGCCGCAATACGCACACCGCGTGCGGTGTAATAATCCGCGATCGCCGTGCGAGCCGAGCCCAGGCCTCGCGCGTCGGGGTCTTGGCGTTGAATGCCTTCGCGGCGAAGCAGTGTGCCCAGTTCGACGACCGACCAGCCAAAGCCAGCGTTGGCCGGATTGGCATCCGTCATATCGACCGTGGGTAAACCCGCCACACGGCGCTTCTCCTTTGCTTTACTGAGAGCATTACTAGAGTCGGCAAAAGAAAGACGGTCGCTGAACATGGCTTACCCAACGGCAATAATGGCCAATGCGCAAGTGGAACAAAAACTGGGTTGAAGTCAGGCGACAGCGGTTCAATCCTGCACCCATGTCTCAGCAAATCCTGAAACCCCGGGTCCGTGGATTCATCTGTATCACTTCCCACCCCGAGGGCTGCGCCGCTCACGTCCGCGAACAAATCGCTCATGTCCGCTCACGCAAACCTCTTCAGGACGGCCCGAAGTCAGTCTTAGTCATCGGCTCTTCCACTGGCTACGGCTTGGCCTCGCGCGTTGCGGCGGCCTTCGGATCAGGTGCGGCGACCATGGGTGTATTTTTTGAACGCAACGGCGAAGGTGATAAATCCGGCAGCCCAGGCTGGTACAACACGGCAGGTTTTCACGCCGAAGCCAAGAAGGCCGGACTGAAGGCTTTCTCCTTTAACGGCGACGCGTTCTCCGCGGAGATGAAGACGCAAGTCATCGCGGCGATTAAAAGCAAAATGCCCAATGGTAAAGTCGACCTCGTCGTCTACTCACTCGCCTCCCCTCGTCGCACCGCCCCTGATGGCGTCACTTATAAGTCGACGCTTAAACCCACGGGCGCTCCGTTCCACGCCAAGAACCTCGACACCGATCGCAAGGTCGTGAACGACGTCACCCTCGAAACCGCCAACGCCGAAGAAATCGCGCACACCGTGAAAGTCATGGGCGGTGAAGATTGGGAAATGTGGATGGAGCAAATGAATCAAGCAGGCGTGCTCGCTAACGGCTGCCAAACGGTAGCGTATTCATACATCGGCCCCGAAGTGACTTGGCCCATTTATAAAGATGGCACCATCGGCAAAGCGAAAGAAGACCTCGAACGCGCCGGCAATAAAATCGATGCACTCATGAAGCTGCACCGCGGTCGCGCCTTCGTTTCCGTAAATAAAGCCGTTGTCACTCAAGCCAGCTCCGCAATTCCCGTCGTCCCCCTTTACGTTTCCCTGCTCTTCAAAATCATGAAGGCCAAGGGCAATCATGAAGGCTGCATCGAACAGATCCAGCGCTTGTTCGAAAAACAAATGTACAATGGCAACGCCCTCGACTTCGACGACAAAGGCCGCGTGCGTCTCGATGATTTGGAAATGCTGCCTGAAATTCAAAAAGCGGTTTTTGATGTTTGGCCAAAAGTCACCACCGAAACCCTGGATCAATATGGTGACTTCGCAGGTTACCAGTCGGACTTCTTAAAAAACTTTGGCTTCGGCTTAACGGGCGTCGATTACGATGCCG
>CAIVVQ010000165.1 GCA_903909465.1 uncultured Opitutia bacterium
GGCTTTGGGTGATAGCGAGACCGGGTAATCTAAAAGTTGAGGAGGTGTTTGAACGACTGGAGCGACGGGTGTTATCACAGGTGCTGGTAGGTCTTTAAGGCCGAGCTCTATGATCTTGGCCGCTACTTCTTCCTTGGTTCCGATGAAGCTATAGTTGCGAGTGAAGATTGATGAGGGTGCGGTGTAGTCGCGTTTGAAGATAACCTTACCGTTTTCATAGAGTATGACGGTTTGTCCGGCCTTGGGTGATAAGGTGACCGGGTAATCTAAAAGTTGTGGTGCTTGTTGAACAACCGGAGTCACGGTTGTTACCTTTGGCGCCGGGAGATCGATTAGGTCGAGGTCTTTGATGATAGCTGCCACTTGTTCTTTGGTTCCAATGAAGTAGTTGTACCGCGTGTAGATTGACGAGGCGAAGGTGTAGTCTTGTTTGAGAATAACCCTACCGTTGTCATATAGAAGGGCGGTTTGTCCGGCTTTGGGAAACAGTGACACGGGGTCTTTCAAGAGGGCGAACGCACTGGTTGCCGTTCCGATGTATAGTGCACAAAGTGCGAGCAGGGGTAGGGTAGGGAGTCTCATAACATTGGATACAATGCCTCTGCACATGCGGTGCTACAATGGTTAACGCGTTTAGCTTAGTATAATTTCGCCGCTGAATTACATGCTTCTATCGCCGCGGTGCCTTGAATTAATTACTGTTTATGAAGGGTAACTGCTTTAAAGGTCGGTATTGAGCTTAATATTACAAAAAGACCTAAAGGTTTTATACGGTTGCATCCACTCGGATAGGGTTTAATTCTCCCAAGAATGCGTAAGTTATTTATAGGCTGTCTATTGGTTGCGATTGGCGTATTCGCTTTTCTGCGTTGGAGCAGTCTAACTACTCTCCCAAATCCAGTCGTTGATAATGCGGTCTATGTTGAGCCGGTAAAAACTTCTATTACAGTTCGCGACATTCCTGTAGAAGCAGGCGCATCGCAGGTACCAACAGCCTTAGTCGAACAAGGTCCAGTGGAAACACCTCAAGCTATTCCACCCAAGCTTTCTTCCAGTAATATCGAGCCAACACCTGGGGCCATCGCACGTGAGGCGCTGAGTTTTGTCGGTACAAATCCAGAAGCTGAGAGAGTTTGGTTTGATACCATTAATAACCCAAGCACCCCGGCTAATGAGCGTAAGGACTTAATTGAGGATCTTAACGCTGACGGCTTTCAGAATGCTCGTCACCCGACACCTGCAGATTTAGTTCTTATTCAAAATCGTTTGGCAATAATTGAAAAGTACGCTGCTTCGGCTACCGACCCAATTAATTCTGCGGCATTTCAGGAGGCGAAGAAGGACTTAAGCAAAATGCTCAAGAAGGCTAACACGCCTATTCAGTAGGCGGCTGTTTGCCGCCTAAATTAGAACCACCTGGCGGAGAGAGGGATTGATTACGCTTCGCTACAGGGCTTCGCCCCAATCCTGACGGATTGCCTGATCGCCTGATGGCTCACCGAACCCAGGGGTTCTCATCCCTCATTAAGTTCGGCGATATGTCTACCAGGACAGGCGTTCCTGGCTCTTGAGCGATAACTACCTGGCGGAGAGAGAGGGATTCGAACCCTCGGTACCTTGCGGTACACTGCATTTCCAATGCAGCGCGATCGACCACTCTGCCATCTCTCCTTTTTACCAGATAGAAAGTGCATCAAACCCCCTCAATCAATGCCGTCAAGGGCAATAGGCACTTACTTAAAACCTACGCAGATTTGCTTACTTTACCGTCTGCTTAGCCCAAGAGTCCTTAAGCGAAACGGTGCGATTGAAGACCGGCCGATTGGGCTGAGAGTCCTTAGCATCGACGCAGAAATATCCGGTACGTTCAAATTGTACGCGCGTGCTTGGCTTGAGCGCGAGTAGCGCAGGCTCAACTTTTCCGCGGATGACTTTAAGTGATTCGGAATTGAGGTGCGTGCGCCAATCTTCGTCGTCACCGAGGTTATTCAAATTCTCGTGCGTGAACAGTCGGTCATACAGGCGAACCTCGACATCGCCGGCTTGGGCTTCGGAAACCCAGTGAATGGTGCCTTTAACTTTACGGCCATCAGGAGAGTCACCGCCCTTAGTGGCAGGATCGTAAGTGCAATGTACAGCAGTGACGTTCCCCGCCGCATCCTTCACGCAGTGGGTGCATTTAACATAATAGCCCCAGCGTAGGCGGACTTCTTGTCCAGGGGTGAGACGAAAATATTTCTTTGGCGCCTCTTCAATGAAGTCATCGCGCTCGATGAGCAGCGTTTTGCTAAATGGCACCTTTCGCGAGCCGGCCGTTGGGTCCTCAGGATTATTCTGCGCTTCGAGAATTTCTACTTCACCTTCGGGATAGTTATCGATGATGAGCTTGATTGGATCCAGCACCGCCATGAAGCGCGGCGAAGTCTTATTGAGGTCATCGCGGACGGCGTGTTCGAGCAGGGCAACGTCGGTCAACGAGTTGTGCTTAGTGATACCAATGGTTTCGCAGAATTTACGAATACTCGCGGAAGTGTAACCGCGACGGCGGAGTCCGGAGATGGTCGGCATGCGTGGGTCGTCCCAGCCATTGACGCGATTTTCTTGGACGAGCTCGAGGAGGCGACGTTTGGAAAGGACGGTGTAAGTGATATTCAACCGTGCGAATTCAATCTGTTGTGGTTTGGCGGGCGTATTAACGGTGTTGATGACCCAATCGTAGAAGGGGCGGTGCTTTTCAAACTCCAGTGTGCAAATCGAGTGCGTGATACCTTCGTAGGCGTCTTCGAGCGGGTGGGCGTAATCGTACATCGGGTAGACGCACCATTTATTTCCAGTGATATGGTGTTCGATCTTCCGGATACGATAAATCACGGGGTCGCGCAGGTATTCATTCGTCGCAGCCATGTCGATTTTAGCACGTAGCACGGCTTTACCTTCATCGAACTCGCCACGCGTCATTTTTTCAAACGCCACTAAGTTTTCTTCAACCGAAGCATTGCGAGTCGGGCTGTCCTTGCCAGGCGTAGTGAAGTCGCCCTTTTGCAAACGCATTTCGTCGAGTGATAAATAACAGACGAAAGCTTTGCCCAACTTAATGAGCTTGATGGCATCTGCATGCATCCGATCAAAATAGTCGGAGGCTTGATAGTAATGTTCGTTCCATTCGGCACCTAACCAGCGAACGTCCTCTTTGATGGAATCGACGTATTCAATTTCTTCTTTCGTTGGATTGGTGTCATCCATCCGCAGGTTAAACTGACCATTGAATTCAGTAGCTAGGCCGGAATTGAGACAAATCGACTTCGCATGTCCGATGTGTAGGTAACCATTGGGCTCGGGAGGGAAGCGGGTGATAATTTTCTTATGCTTACCCGCAGCCAAATCCGCATCGATGATTTGCTGGATGAAGTGGCGTGGTTGAGGTGCGGTGGGCTCAGTGGACATGAAAGAGGGGGCGAGAAATTAGTTAAGGAAGGCCTTGATGCGACCGAGCGTGGTGTCGCGTCCGAGAACACGCAGAATACCCAGTAAATGTGGGCCTCCGCCTTGTCCCGACGTGGCAAAGCGGGCGGGCGCAAAGAAGTCGGTCGCCTTGCGCTCGTGGGCAGCCGCAGCGGCATTGAAGGCGGCTTCGATACCGACGTCAGTCCAATCGCAAGTTTCGATGTGCGGTAGGAGCTCGCGCAAACGGGCAGCGGGGTCGCCACCTTTCTTGGTAAGGTTGGCTAAAGCATTTTCGTCCTTCTTGAAATTCTCAGTGAAGAAGAAGCCCATGAACTCGGGTAAGTGTTCGACCGAATTAACTTTCTCTTGGATGATGGCTAAAACTTCGGCGAGGCGAGCAGGCGAAACTTTTTCGTCGATGACTTTATGCTGAATTAAAATGGGACGAGCAATGGCAGCGAATTCTGCGGCGGGGAGGGTGCGCAGGGTCTGGGCGTTGACGTGCGACATCTTACGTTCGTCGAAGCGAGCGTTGGATTGGTGAACCGCACTGAGCTCGAACTGTTTGATGATATCATCAATCGGCAATACCTCACGTCCGTCGGTTGGAGTCCAACCAAGTAAGCAAAGGTAATTACGAACGGCAGAGGGTAAGTAATGGCGTTGTTGGTATTCCTCGATGAGGGCACCACGATCGCGCTTGGACATCTTACCGGGTCCGTCGGTCTTTAAAATCAGCGGAATATGTGCATATTCTGGGGGTTTAACGCCAAAGGCCTTAAAGAGTTCGAGGTGCTTAGAAGTATTGGAAAGGTGGTCTTCGCCGCGGATCACGTGGGTGATTTGCATTTCAATATCATCGACGACGTTGACGAAGTGGAAGACCGGTTCGCCGTTGGAGCGGAAGATGACGAAGTCGCGATCCTCGGCACGCTCAACGCGCCCGCGTACGAGATCATTGAGTACCATCGGTGCGGCATCAACTTTCTCGATTTCCTTTTTAAGGTGATCGTCAAAAACCGTGGAGCGTGCGCCTTCCAGTCGGAGCCACCAGGCGCCATCTTTTTCGTAGGCCTTACCTTTATCGGCTAACTCTTTGAGTTTCTTTTGATAAAGTTCGGTGCGCTGTGATTGAAAGTAAGGACCGAAA
>CAIVVQ010000166.1 GCA_903909465.1 uncultured Opitutia bacterium
GTGAGATTAATGGTCCACCTGTACTTGATTGGAAACCAAATGCTGACCCTCTTAATATCGCTGACTCACTTGCTCCACTCGAGCATGCGGCGGAGCGGAATTTCGGCTGCCGCTCTTACGCTTTCAGGTAAAATAATTTCAGGCGTACCATCGCGTAGGCAATTTCGCACCTTCTCCAAAGTATTCATTTTCATGAAACGACAGTCGTTGCACGAACAACGATCGGTCGGGGCGGCGACAAAAGTTTTATCAGGTACTTCGCGTCTTAGGCGATGAATCATACCCGATTCGGTGGCGATGATTAAGGTCGAGGCACTTTGTTTCTTGCACCAGTCGACCATCATTTCAGTTGAGCAAACCATGTCAGCGAGGTCACGAACCGCTTCGGTGCATTCAGGGTGAGCGACGACGGGTGCACCGGGGTGTTCGGCCTTGGCACGGAGGAGGGCGGTCGGGGTGAATTGCACGTGAGCGTAACAATTCCCAGGCCAGAGTTGCATGGCTCGACCCGTTTTGGCGGAAACCCAGCTGCCCAGATTTTGGTCGGGCACGAAAAGGATGGGCCGATCGGCAGGGGCTTTCAGTACGATTTTAGAAGCGTTGCCGATGGTGACGATTACATCGCTGAGGGCTTTAACGGCCGCACTGCAATTGATGTAGGCCACCACGTAGAGGTTGGGCTGGGCGGCTTTGATCGCGGCCAGTTTTTCGGCCGGACAAGAATCGGCCAGCGAACAACCCGCATTTAAATCGGGGAGCAAGACCTTGCGCGTAGGGTTCACGATTTTGGCTGTCTCGGCCATGAAGTGCACGCCGCAGAATACGATGGTTGAATTTTGGGCGGCTGCTGCCTTGTAGGCGAGGCCGAGCGAATCGCCCACGAAGTCGGCCACCGCTTGAATGTCTTCGCACTGATAGTTGTGTGCGAGGATGATAGCGTCCTTGGCTTTCTTGAGCGCGATGACTTCGCGTTGTAAGTCGGTTAAAGGCACGCCGCCGGTGGGCAGGGGTGCAAAAACGGCGGCGACAGGAAAAGGTTTCATCAGCGAGAAAGTTTATTTTTTTGGCAAGCTTCGCAAAGGGCGGTGACTTGGAGTTTTTGAGAAATCGGTTTCATGCCGTGTTTGGCGGCAACGGTTTTACCATACCATTCCATGAACGGGGCATCGACCTCTAAAATGGTGTCGCAGTTTTCACAAATGAGTTGAGCGCGAAAAGGGGTAGAGCCGGTTTCGGTGAGGTAATATTTGTGGTCGCGGCCGACATCGACTTCGCGAATGATGCCGCTGCCGATGAGTAAGGGGAGGGCGCGGTAAATGGTGGCGCGCGAAACACTGCGATCAATGGAGCGAGATTTTTTGAGAAGTTCCTCGGCCGTGTAGTGTCCGCTCAAGTTTCGTGTGGCTTCAAAAACCGCTAAGCGTTGTCGAGTGCCGCGGAGTCCTTTCTCGGCGATGTAGGCACGAAAGGCCTCCGATTGGTCGGGGGATTCGCTGGAAGGGGGCTTAGGCATGCCGTTTTGAGACAGTTTTGATACAGGGGGCCACCTTCGTCAATAAGGGACGATTCATTGACATAAGGCCTTGAGTATCCTTCATTTGAGCCTCTTTTCCCAACGGAAAGGCCTTTTCCTAATGTTTCACAATACGGACGATTTACGCATACGCAGCCGGCTACCCTTGCTGCCACCCGCGCTCCTACTCCAGGAGCTGCGTCCGACCGAACGTGCCACCGAGGTGGTGACGGCGGCTCGTCGGGAGGCCTCCGCTATTTTGTCTGGTAAAGATGACCGCCTGTTGGTCGTCGTTGGACCTTGCTCGGTGCACGACCCCAAGGCCGCCATGGAGTACGCTCAGCTACTTTTAAAGGAAGCCAAGAAGTACGCTGCCGATTTGCAAATCGTGATGCGCGTGTATTTCGAAAAGCCACGCACCACCGTTGGCTGGAAGGGTTTAATCAACGACCCCGAAGTCGACGGCTCATTCAAAATCAATGAAGGCCTGCGTCTTGGGCGCGGACTATTGGCGAAGATCGCTGATATGGGTTTGCCGAGTGCCAGTGAATTCTTGGATCCCATCACACCTCAGTACTTGGCTGACCTCGTTGCTTATGGCGCCATTGGTGCGCGTACAACGGAAAGCCAGATTCACCGCGAACTAGCTTCCGGTCTTTCTATGCCTGTCGGTTTCAAGAATGGTACCGATGGTTCCATTCAAGTTGCCGTCGATGCCTGTTTGTCGGCCCGTTCTTCGCACTGGTTCCCATCGGTAACGAAGGAGGGTGAGGTTGCGATTTTCGAAACCACGGGTAATCCCGACAGCCACGTTATTCTTCGTGGCGGTTCACGCACAGGCCCTAATTACGGGGCTGAATTCATTGCTGATGCCGAGGCTCGTTTACAGAAAGCCGGTATCAACACGCGCTTGGTGGTCGATTGTTCGCATGGCAATAGTTCTAAGGACCATCGCCGTCAGTCGATTGTTGCGGCCGACCTCGCTGAGCAGATTTCGCGTGGCACCAAAGTTATTGCCGGTGTGATGATTGAGAGTCACCTCGTCGAAGGCCGTCAGGACTGGAAAGGTCGCGATGCCTCCACCTATGGTTGCAGTATTACCGATGCCTGTCTTTCATTTGCTCAAACCCAACCGATTTTCGATCAACTCGCGGCCGCTGTTCGGCAGCGTCGTGCCCTCGTTAAAGCCTAACACCTTATGAACACCGTACTCAAACTACTCCTTGAAGGAGAACCGCTCGACACCAAACAAATCGGGAAGATTTTAAATCTCGGTCCCGATGCCGTGGACAAGCAACTCGCCGAACTTCGCAGCCAAGGTGTGTTGCTGGGATGGCGCGCCGTTTTGAATCCGAGCTTTGAGGCCGAACGTCGGGTTCGTGCCGTGATTGAAATCAAGATTCGCACCGAAGGTGGTGGCGGTTTTGATGGCATTGCCGAGCGCATCAGTCGCTTCGAACAAGTGGAAAGCTGTTATTTAATGTCGGGTGGTTACGACCTCTTGGTCGTGGTGACGGCGGACAACCTTTATAAAGTCGCTGGCTTCGTGCATGAACGCTTGGCACGAATTGACGGGGTGCAAGGCACCTCGACGCACTTCTTCCTTCGTGCTTACAAGAAAGATGGATTTGTTATCACGGACGAAGCCTCGCGTCGCGACCAGCCCTCCGTCAGTCCCTGATTCTAAGAAAATTTTGAACCATGGATGAATCCGGACGATTCGTGGCGCAACATGTTGCGTCCATTCCCAAATCGGGAATTCGCGACTTCTTCGCCATTGTGTCGAAGATGAAGGACGCGGTGTCGCTCGGTATTGGTGAGCCCGATTTCGTGACGCCGTTTCATATCCGTGAAGCTGCGATGGCTGCTTTGGAAAAGGGACGCACGTCCTACACGGATAACCGTGGTACCATTCAGCTGCGCGAAGAAATCTCGCGTTACGTCGCGAAGTATTATGGTCCGCAGTACAACACGGAGAACGAAATCCTCGTAACCGTTGGCGTGTCCGAGGCACTCGATGCTCTGTTGCGCGCCACACTCAATCCGGGCGATAAGGTTCTATATCACGAGCCCTGCTATGTTTCGTATGCACCCAGCGTTGCCCTGTGCCATGCCAAGCCGATTGCGATTCGCACCAAGGCTTCCGATCATTTCGCATTGGATCCAGCGGCCCTACGCGCTGCCTGGGAGCCCGGTTGCAAAATTTTAATTTTAAATTTCCCGACGAATCCCACCGGTGGCACGGCCGATCGCGCCAAGCTCGAAGAGATTGCGAAGTTTGCGATCGAGAAGGACCTCTTGGTTGCCTCGGATGAAATTTATTCGGAACTGACCTTCGAGGGTGATCACGTTTCGATTGCTTCGTTGCCTGGTATGCGTGAGCGCACCGTGTTCTTACACGGCTTCTCAAAGGCCTTTGCGATGACCGGTTTTCGGATTGGTTATGCTTGTGGCCCAGCTGCCGTGATTGATGGCATGCTTAAGGTGCACCAATATGGCATCATGTGTGCCCCGATTATCAGTCAGGAAGCTGCGGTTGAAGCCCTGCGTAATGGACACGACTCCATGTTGCACATGCGTGATAAATACCGTGAGCGTCGCGATTTTATTGTCCGACGATTCAATGAGCTCGGCTTGCCCTGTCATTTACCACGCGGTGCTTTTTACGCTTTTCCGGATATCACGAGTACCGGTTTAGATTCCCTCGCTTTTGCCTCTCGTCTGTTGGAATCGCAAAAGGTCGCCATGGTGCCGGGTACCGCATTCGGTCAAGCGGGCGCTGGCTTCTGTCGGGCTTCGTTCTCTACGAGTTATGAGCGAATCCACGAAGCGGGTGAGCGCATTGCCCGTTTCTTGGATACACTTCCTAGTCGCAAGTAAGCATCCTTGCTTGCTTGTGGGGCGTGAGGTGTTGACTGTGTAGGGATGGAAAGGAATACCGAGCTCTCTCGTGCCGTCGCTATCGTGGGTCGCCCTAACGTTGGGAAGAGCCGTTTATTTAATCGACTGGTCGGTCGTCGTATTTCCATCGTGCATGACCAGCCTGGTGTAACGCGCGATCTCATCACCGCCGAAGTTTCGAATGGACGCTACACTTTGATGGATACCGGCGGTATTGGACTTTACCGTGCCGAGCTCACGCCCAAAGTCATTGCCTCAGCGGTCGAAGAGCAGGTAGATTTCGCCTTAGCCGCAGCGAGCCTCGTTTTATTGGTTGTCGATGCCTCCGAAGGGTGTGCACCGCTCGACATGGAAGTGGCTGCTAAATTACGTCAGGCCGGAAAGCGCGTGGTTGTCGTCGCCAACAAGGCCGACACCGAAGAACGCGACGGACAAATCGGAGATTATTACACTTTAGGCTTTGGCGACCCACTTTTAATTTCTGCGGAACACGGTCGTGGTATGAAAGAGTTAGAGGCATTAATTTTGAAAAAAATTGGTCCAGCGCCCACTGAACCCTCGTCCGAAACTTCGCACCCGATTCGTCTCGCCCTGGCGGGTCGACCCAATGTGGGAAAGAGTTCTTTGGGTAATCGCCTCTTAGGTGATGCGCGTTTAATTGTCAGTGAAGTTGCAGGCACCACGCGTGACCCTGTGCGTTCGCGTTTGGCTCGCAAAAAGACCGACGGATCGAAGACCGAGTTTGCCCTGGTCGATACCGCTGGACGTCGTACGGCAAATAAGCGCGACACTTTAGATTTCTTTTCGCAAATCCGAGCCGATGAAATCTTGGCCGATACCGATGTTGTTTTTCTAGTCTTGGACGCCCAGCAGGGTGTGACGCGTATTGATAAGCAATTGGCCGGCGAATTAGCCCTGATTGGCTGTGGCATTGTCGTCGTCGTCAATAAATGGGACCTGGCTAAAGAAGCGTTCCGCAAGGATTCACTCAGCGGCTATGAGGACGAAGAAGAGTTTAGGTCTAAATTCCGTACCGCCGTTCGTCGCGAATTATTCTTTTTACCTGAGCCCCCGGTTCTATTCGTCTCCGCTAAAACCGGTTTACGTGCCGAAGATTTACTCGATGCCGCTGAGGCCGTTTATATTCGCGCTGGTGCCACTATTTCCACCGGTCGTATTAACCGTATTATTCAAGAGCTGATGGTGAAGCGTCCGCCACGCATGGTTTCTGGCCGTCGCTTTAAGTGTTACTACGTGACGCAAGTTTCTAAACGTCCGATTCGTTTTCGTCTCTTCTGTAATTCGGAAGAGCGACTCGAGGATGCGTACCAACGCTACTTAGTGAAAGGTGTGCACGAAAACTTCGATCTCTCCGGTGTGCCTGTATTCCTTGATGTGGTCGGAAAGCCTAAGCAAGACGGCCGCAAATACTTTGCCCCTCCTGGCACGCGTCAGGACGGTTCCACTGCGGTCGGAGTTGCCTCAGCACCCGCACACATTGCGAAACCAACTTTAGGTAAAGTACGTCTCGGTAAATCTTCAGCTGGTGCAGGTAAGTCTCGCGGCACCAAGCCCGGTTCTAAGTCGACCAAGAAGTCGTTCACGCGCTGGGATAAGCCACGCTCACTCAAGGGTCGGGCCGCCCGTCAGGCTCGTAAATAAACCTTTCGTACATGCCTGTCGGACGTCGCTATCGGTTGATTTTACTGGGCTCGGATGAGATTGCTTTGCCTGTGTTCAAAGCGGTTTTAGCCATGCCATTGGTGGAGGTCATTGGCGTGTACACTCAGCCCGATCGTCCTGCTGGACGCGGTCAAGAAATTCGACCCAACGCGATTGCGCTTTGGGCTAAGGAGGTCGGACTTAAACTTATCCAGCCCGAAAAACTTTCTTCGAGTGATGTGCAAACGCTGATGGGTCTCGACGTCGACTTAGGCGTGGTGATGGCGTACGGCCAGATTTTAACGGAGGAGTTTCTCGCTACATCACGATTAGGGTTTATTAATTTTCACGGCTCGCTCTTGCCTGCCTTACGTGGGGCCACGCCGGTGGAAGGTGCGTTGGCTTTAAATTTAAAGGTTACGGGTATCTCATTGCAGCAAGTGGTGAGAAAGCTCGACGCGGGTCCCATTCATGCATCGGCTGAATTATCCGTTGTACCACTTGAGGGTAGGGTGGCATTGCGTGAGCGCTTGGGCCTGCTCGCCGCGGATTTAGCCAAGGCGTCGTTACCTAAAATTCTTGCCGGTGAATCTCGTCCTGTTGCGCAGGATGAGTCGAAGGTGACTTACACACGCCGACTCAATCGTCAGGATTCAGCCATCGATTTCAATGTCAGCGCCAATGAGATTCAGGGGCGTGTATTGGCCCTCGAAGGTTGGCCGGGAAGCACTTTTGAGTGGAATGGGCTAGTGATAAAGGTCGGTGCAGTAGTGGCTGAATCATCGGACGCACCAGCAGCTCCTGGCACAGTATTGCGAGCGGACCGAGAAGGTTTGCAGGTTGCCTGTGCCACACGTGTCTGTCGCTTTACCGCCTTGCAACGCCCAGGGGGTAAGATGCTTCCGGTGGGCGATTTCCTGGGTGGCTGTCCAATTACGGTGGGTGCAGTTATAAAATCTGTGTCGATGCCGCCATTGGTTGGACCTCGACCCTTTCCGAAGGTCACGCAGTCGTAATCGCTTGATTTAGGAGGCTGGGTGAAGTGTCATTATGGCCATGCGTTTCATGGGCCTCACCATTTTCTTGGCTGCGTCATTATTCGCTCAACAAAAGGATCTTACGTTCCAACAAATTGGTTCGGGTACGCTTTCAGGTTATAACGAAGACGAAAAAGCGGAGAAAGCATGGGAGATGAAGGCCGTGCAAATGTTGCCAGCGGAAACCCAGGGGCAATGGATTATGAATCAACTGCAGGGGCAGTCTTTTCAGGGTGGTAAAGCCGTAGTCACTTTTAACAGTCCGTCCGGACAAGTTGACCCGACCAAGCA
>CAIVVQ010000167.1 GCA_903909465.1 uncultured Opitutia bacterium
GCTTAAAATTAATATTTATTTCCTTTTCTTATAACTTTTTTAAAAGAAATCATATTCACGCCTTGGTGAGTTGAACGGATGGCGGAGTGGGTGGTGGGGTGTGGATGGGGCATGGAAAGTGGAGTGGGGTAGATTGATCGTACAGGTCTCTATATATAGGGGGCTGGGAATCGTGTAAAAGCAGCGAGGGCGAATATGACGCAATAAATACGGGGCGATTATGACAGTCGAAGGGAGGGGCTGGGGTGCAAATTAGGCGCAATGGGTCGGTGTGTCAGGGCGGGCTGACGGGAAAATTGGGGCAGGTTCGTGGGGCCAACTTGCTTGGAGCAAGGAGCCGTGAAACGAGCGACGAAGGATTTGGATGGAGTGATTAGTTTACCGGTTCCGGTAGGTCGCGTGGTTGAGACGCTGTGTAGTAATCACTATGCATTGTTATGCACATATTTTTGAAAAAATCAAGGTAAAACTCTCGGTGTCACGATATTTTTAATACAATTTTATCTAAGATTTATTTTTAATATGAGCCCAGAACTGAGGCCGACGGGCCTGCGATTGCATCTCGAAAACGGTGATATTAAAGAAGGGCATTGTGGTCGGACGGCGACAGGGCTTTACTGCAGAAACCTCATAATGGCCTTAAAGCATTCCTCCGTATTTGTCATAATTAGTCTCTTGAGCCTGACGGTTCTACAGGCGGCTACGCCCAATACGGTCATTTGGAAGCTGGATGATGTCAGGGCAGGGGAAAAGGTACGTTTACCTCAAGGTTTTAAGCGGGTCATCGATTGGGCGGAAAAGAACAAAACCTTCGTCAACTTTGGGGTTATTTGCGATTCACTGGTCAATCCGAACGCCGAGGACGTCGCCTGGATTAAGAAAAATGCCGTGGAGAATGGTGGGCGCGCTGAGTTTTGGCTGCACGGTTGGGATCACAAGAAGTCGGGCGATAAGGCGTCTGAGTTTTTGGGGTCCGACCTCGCCACGCAGACGAGGCATTTTAAAGATGCCTGTGATATTTTTAATAAAACTACGGGACTCACCTTCCATGCATTTGGTGCGCCATACAATCAGTTCGACGAAAATACACTATTGGCGATGGACACACGTCCGGAGCTTAAAATTTTTATGTTTGGTCCTAAGGCCGACACTAAACGCAAGGTGATTGCTCGAACCATTAATATGGAGGTTGCGACGGGTAAGGTCAGCTTTGATGCCTTCACTAAAGCTTATGCGGACAAGAAGCCGTCGGGACTCCTCTTACTGCAAGGCCACTGTGGGCAGTGGGACGACAATTCATTCAATGACTTTGTGAAGGTCGCTGATTTTCTGAGTAAAGAGGGTTGGGTTACGAAAACAGTCAGTAAGGCGGTTGAATAATCCAGTTCACATCTAAGTACCTCGATCCAGGGACCGATAATGAATGGCCTCGAGTAAATGACTCGTGGCAATGGAGTCGGAGCCAGCGAGGTCAGCAACCGTTCGCGAGACGCGAAGGATTCGGTCGTAAGCACGAGCGGAGAGGGCAAGTTTCTCCATTGCCTGTTGCAGAAGGTCGCCTTGGGCACGGTCTAAGGCGCAGTGCTCACGCAATTCTTTGCCGCTGAGAGTGGCATTGCAGGCCAATGGCCGTCCGTTGAATCGGCTGCGCTGTCGGGAGCGAGCAGCTTCAATTCTTTCACGGATCTGCGCTGAACTTTCGCCAAGCCGATCGGAGCGCAATTCTTCGAGGGCTAATGCGGGCGCTTCAATTTGAATGTCGATACGATCCAAAAGCGGACCTGATATTTTGGCACGGTACTTGCGGATGAGTTGATTGGAGCACCGACATTCTTTCTGGCGGTCACCGAGGTGACCACAGGGACAGGGATTCATGGCTGCGACTAACATGAGTCGCGAAGGCAGGGTGATCTTAGCGGCGGCACGTGAAACCGTCACACAACCGTCTTCAAGGGGTTGACGGAGGACTTCGAGTGCGGAGCGACGAAACTCCGGGAGTTCATCGAGGAAAAGGACACCGAGGTGCGCCAGCGATACTTCACCTGGTCCGGGTATCGCACCGCCACCGATCAGTCCGATATCACTAATCGTATGGTGTGGAGCCCGAAAGGGTCGCTGCCAGTTCTTTGTAATCTCTTTAATCGGCATGCCCGCGGCCGAATGCACGGATAGGATTTCTAGAAA
>CAIVVQ010000168.1 GCA_903909465.1 uncultured Opitutia bacterium
AATCGCACAAATTCCCATTGGCTAAAATATGCATATGGCTAAAATATGCATATGCCAGAAAAAACAGCGATGAAACTTCACCTAAATTAATTACAATTTAACCGTTGAATTGTACAAATATTCGCACCTTAGGATGTAACAATTATGGTGATCTACCTTGCACTGGCAGCGGGCACATTGAAGATTCAATCTATGCCTAAGTGGCCCTATGCCGACCCCGCCACGGCACCAACCAACGCCCCCGTTCATATTGGTGGAACGCTCGATCCCGTAACGCTTTTAAGTGCATACCAAAACGGGATTTTCCCTTGGCCCAACGACAGCGAATCCGTGCGCTGGTGGAGTCCCGACCCACGATTCGTTCTCCTCCCGCAAGAGCTGCGGTGTCCGGATAGCCTACATAAAGTCATGCGCAAAAAAGGTTGGCGCGTAACAGTTGATCAAGCTTTTGAAACGGTGATGCGCGAGTGCGGCAAGGCGCCGCGCCCCGGACAAGACGGCACGTGGATTACCGAGGATATCATCAAAGCCTACAGCGAACTTCACCGCCAAGGCTATGCTCACAGCGTCGAAGTCTTTTGGAATGATGAACTTGTCGGCGGACTCTATGGCGTCGCCTTGGGTCGACTCTTCCACGGTGAGTCGATGTTTCACACTAAGACCGACGCCTCCAAGGTCGGCTTCGTTGCCCTGGTGCAACGCCTACTCGCCTGCGGTTTTATTTTAATCGATTGCCAAATCCCCACCCAACACCTCGCCAGCTTTGGAGCGTTCGCGATTCGCCGAAAACAATTCTTGGAAATCGTTGCCCAAGCTCAAAACGAAAAGCCCAGTGCTAGTCCGTGGACTACTCCCCTTTGGCCTTCGACTTCGACGAGGCCTTCTTAAGCAACCCGACCTCGCGCTGGTAAACGCGCTCCACATTCACACAGAGTTGCTGCAGCGAACGTCCATCTGTGTAAACAGCGATACCTGCCTTCATGTAAGCTTGTTCGCGCTTCTTCATGAGGTCGCGAATTTTCACTTCCGGGTCGTCGCCTTTAAGTAAAGGCCGGCGCGTCTTATTGGCGGTCCGACGGATGATGGTGTCGACCGAAGCAAATAAGGTAATCACGACGCCCTTAGAGCGCACGAGCTCAGCCATGCCTGGCGGGACAACGAGGCCGCCGCCGCAGGCAATAATCGCACCCGACGGTGGAATCAGCTCTTCGATGACCTTGCGTTCCAAGGCACGAAAATGTTCCTCACCTTGTTGTGCGAAAATATCCGCCACACTCGCACCCGCTAATTTTTCGACCAAATCATCGGTGTCGAGGAACTGACGTTGCCAGCGATGCGCCAGCTGACGGCCCAGGGCGGACTTACCCGTACCCATGAATCCGGCAAGGATGAGGTTAGGTTGTTCGTCGACTGTGGCACGTCCGGGCATTTTAAAGAATGAAGGGACTTTGTGGTGAGTTTCGCAAGCGACAATCATAACCACACCGCTTGCATAATTAAATACCCCGAGTTAATTTACTTTATTGCCATGGCGCCACTTGGTCTGATCTCCCCACCGATACTCAAGGACGAATTAAAATCCGTCTTGGATCAAACCACCCTTGTGCCCTTTTACGCCCGCAATGATTGGGCCCTAGCCATCAAGCAGAACCCAACTGCGCTTTCCAAACTGCCCCGACTCACCAAAGCTGAGTTACGCGAGCATTCGCCGCACAACCTTCTGCCCACTCAATTTAATCTCAGCCAGTTAGTAGCCCAAGGTATCGTCGAAGAAGAAAGCACTTCGGGCACTTCCGGGGCCAGCGTCCAGGTTGTCTTCGGTTCACGCTGGTGGGCTGAACAAGAGATGCGCGCGCTGCGAAATAATTCTTTCATCCGAAAAATCCTAGATGAAACGCCGAATGCCCGTCGTGCGGTCCTTACGACTCCCGGTTGCAGCGGCGTGAGCTGTTTCGCACGCTGGCTCAACTACGACCAGCGCATCATTGGCTCTACCTTATACGTCAATCAATCGCGCATCCCGTTTTCGATTCCGGATGATAAACTAGCACTCATGGCCGAGGAAACAAAGCAATGGCAACCCACCTTTCTCGACGTCGACCCCGTCCACGGCATGTGGTTCGCACTCTATTGCGAGCGCCACGGCATCCAGTTTCCCTCGCTTAATTTTATTATCAGCAGCTACGAATTTACCAGTGTGCTGCATCGACGGATTATGCAGCGCGTCTTCGGCGTTCCGGTGATTAATTTATATGGCTCCAGTGAGACGGGCCACCTGCTCATTGAACAAGCAGTCGGCGAAATGGTTCCCAGTCCGGAAACCGCCTTCCTGGAATTATGTAACATCGACGCGCAAGGAATCGGACAACTCTTGGTGACGACTCGCACCAATCCCTACCTTCCCTTGTTACGCTACGAAATCGGCGACCTCGCTGAAATCATCCCCAGCGGCTACCGCATTCACGGACGCGTACGTGATGCCTTGCGTCGCGATGACCAATCGCTGATCAGCAC
>CAIVVQ010000169.1 GCA_903909465.1 uncultured Opitutia bacterium
GAAACCGAAGCCCGGCGGGTCTCTTTGATAATCGCCCACGCCTGAGCCACGAGCGGGTCATCGCTGTCGCCCCCGCTGCCTGCGTCCGTCGAGCCATCTGTAGCCGCATCAGAAATCGCGTCAATCACGTCTTCCGCAAAATGAGGGGCTCCGTTCTTGTCGTTGATGAAGTCAACAATAGCAGCGACTTCTTGTTCATCGACGTACGCGCCCTGCACGCGGCTCAAGGCTGCGCTACCCGGAGGAATATAAAGCATGTCACCGCGGCCGACTAAGGTTTCAGCACCGCTACGGTCTAAAATAGTCCGCGAATCAATATTGGATGCTACCTTAAAGCCGATGCGCGTGGGCAAATTAGCTTTGATTAAGCCCGTGATCACATCCGTCGACGGACGTTGCGTAGCCAAAACAAGGTGAATGCCGGCCGCACGCGCCAGCTGCGCCAAACGGGCAATCGACGTCTCCACTTCTTGAGCGGCGACCATCATCAAGTCTGCCATCTCATCAATAATACAAACAATATAAGGTAGCTTCTCCGTGGGGATCTTGATGCCGTCGTCGACGACGCTTTCCGCCGCCTCCGTTGCCGCCGCCTGCTCTTGGGGAGTCAGCTGCAGCTCTTCCTGCTTGGGCGCATCGGCGTCCTTTCTCAACTTGGTATTGAAGCCCGTGATATTCTTCACGCCGCACTTACCGAAAATTTTGTAGCGGCGTTGCATTTCGGCAATCAACCACTTCAAGGCTGCGGGAACGCGCTTGGGATCAGTCTCAACCGGAATCAGTAAGTGCGGGAGCTTACTGTAAACTTTTAACTCCACCACCTTGGGGTCGACCATGATGAACCGCAGGTCTTCCGGCGTGCAGCGATACAGAATCGAGACGATGAATGAATTAATGCAGACCGACTTTCCTTGGCCCGTCGAACCGGCAATCAGGCAGTGGGGCATCTTTGCTAAATCTTGAATGACTGGCTTATTCGTGACGCTATCGACACCGAGCACGACAGGAATTTCCATCGTCGATTCAACCCAGGCCCGCGACTCAATGATTTCGCGCAGTAACACATCCTTGCGATTGCGATTAGGAATCTCGATGCCCACCGTTCCTTTTCCGGGCACGGGCGCCAAAATGCGCACCGACTCGGCCTCCAGGTTCATCGCAATGTTGTTTGAAAGATTGGCAATTTTCTCAACGCGCACCCCAGGGGCGGGCTTGATTTCATAACGCGTAATCGATGGTCCCTGCTGAATGCCGACATCGATTCCGTTTTCGGGATCCACGGGCACGACTGATACTTTAAATTGTGTCAGGGTCTGAATCAAATCACTGGCGCGCTTCTTGAAATCTTCCTGTGGCAACGAGGATCCGGACTTTGGCTCATTTAATAGACCCACCGTTGGGAAGGTATACTCACCACGACGCTTCAATTGCTGCGAGGCCTTCGCGCGCTCAATGGCCTCTGGCTTAACGACCACTACTTTTCCACCGCTATAACCCGTCAAAGGTTCAGGCGCCGGACGCGGGGGCTTGGCGGGCGGCGCAACTTCGGGTTTCGCTTCAGCTGCAGGTGTGATGGTTAAGCTACTCGCATTAACCGTAGCGACAGCAGGAACTTCAATGGGCTCGGGATCGGGTGTGACTTTTGGTGCGGGCTTCGGCGGAACGGCCATCTCCACGCCCGCCACCTGCACTTGCACGCGACGCATCTCGGCCAACGCAGCTAACTTTCGCTTACGCTCATCCGCTGCCAATTTTGCCTCGGCCTTGCGCTGTGCATTCCAAGCTCCAAAAGTGTCGCGCAATTCTGCAATCCAAGCCGCCAACGTGGCCTTAGGGTCATCCGCAAGTGCGCCTAATAAGCAAAACCCGTAAGGGAAAATTAAAATCCAAGTTCCGTAATCACCCAACACTGGCTGACAAAGTTTCAGGTAAAGAAACGCACCCAAGACTCCGCCGGCACCCTTGGGATCAAACGCGCCCACCGTTTCGGAGCCCAACCACATGGCCACAATTGGCGCACCAAATAAAAC
>CAIVVQ010000170.1 GCA_903909465.1 uncultured Opitutia bacterium
CAACTCGGCACCCTACACCGGCGGCAATACTTTTCCCGATATGAGTTATTTGATGAATAATGCTTTGTGGGATTGTTTTTATTTTTCGGGAGCAGCTCCAACGTTAAAATCCTCACGCCAAGGCAATTATAATTCTGTCCGCAAACAATCAACGCAGGAGGTGCTTAACGCCTTTGGAATAAATGAACAGAAATTGGCGAATCCCCGCCTTAGAATTTTTCAGCCCTCAGGGATTGATCCCTTTGCCTTCGCCTGCGCCCAAACCGGTTTCTGCACTCCATCCGCCACCGGCAACTCTCCAATCGGCTACCAAAAATTAGCTGGTTACCTTTTGAACGATGGCGCCTTTAATATAAATTCCACCTCAGTCGAAGCATGGACGGGGCTTTACGCTGCGCTCAAGGGAATTGCCATCGGGTCATACTCTGCCCAGCAGCCCGCCGAAAATAACAACGCGCGGTATCCGAGGGCGCTAAGCCTTAACCCGTCAAGTATAGTAACCGCCGACACTGGATCGTCGAGCTACTGGAATGGTTTCGTGAATTTATCCGATGAACAAACCAAAGTCTTAGCCCTGGCGACCGTTAACGAAATAAAGGCCCGCACCCAATTCCTACAACGGAACGAGCACGACCAAGAATACCCGCCAACTACCCGTCGGTTCCGCGGATTTTCATCCAGTCAAAATCCTGCGACACCTTTTTTAAGTCTGAGCGAATTTATTAATCGTTTTCTTGGTCCAACCAAAAAAGCGGGGGCGCGTGTTAATAGTAATAGTAGTTACCATACTTCACTCTACCCGTTGCCGAATGCGACGACGAATGCGGGAGGTGACACGAGCGCCCCCTTCGCAGCACTTCCCGGTGATGCGGAAAAAGTTAAGTGGATGTTTAGGTCTGGTACCATCGAGTCGGCCATTGCCCGCGCCGACAAAACATTAGGCGCCCACGGGCTCGCTCAAAAACCAGCCGGTGGATCCATGATTAGCCCCAGTGTATCTTATAACTGGAATTATGGCGGTGTGGCAGGCGGGCGAACCAGCATGCCGCCCGGCATATTTTTTCGAAATATTGAAATCCTTGATCCCGATAATCAAAATCGAACGCACAATGGTTTCGGTGCCAGTGGTTGCCTCTTTCAAGGTGACATCCTCCAAGCACTCGGCCCGTTACTCGCGACCCGGTCAGACACTTTTATAATCCGTGCCTATGGTGAAACCGAAAGCGGGGCCCTTGGCACCGCGAGCACAGTGCTCGAACTCGTTGTGCAACGGACACCCGAATACATGAACACCGAGATGAAGCCGCATGAGCGGTTACAGGACCTGGCTTCTAGTCCGGCAAAAACTATCAACACCCTCCTCGGCCGACGGTTCGTTGTGGTCTCCGCACGCTGGTTAGATAAATCCGAAATCTAGTTTATACCCTAAAACAAGAAACCCGCCGGAGGGCGGGTTTCGTTGCGTCGTTGAGAGAAGAATTACTTCTTCGCCTTCGCGGATTTTTCGGACTTCTCCGACTTTTCCTTGCGAGGCTTGCGAGCCTTGGCGTCGCGGTCCTTGCGCTCAGGGCGATCGGACTCTTCGGCTTCAGCAGCGACTTCAACGATGGGGTTTTCCGAAACCACTTCGAACTCTTGCTCAACCGTGACGGACGAGTGGAGGCGGATGGTGGTGACGTGCTTACCAAGAAGCTTAACAGGGCCTTGGCCGAGGTGGATGCGCTTACGCTCCAGCTCGATACCATGCTCAGCGAGCTTGGTGGAAATTTCAGCGGTGCTGATCGCACCAAACATCTTGCCTCCTTCACCGGTCTTAACGGCGAAGACGAGCTTCACGGCTGCGAGCTTGGCCGCCAATGCGTTCGCCGCATCGAGGTCCTTCACTTCGCGTGCATCGCGAGCCTTCTTTAAAGCTTCAATGTACTTGGTGTTCGCACGGTTCACGGGCAAAGCAACGCCTTGCAGGAACAAGAAATTGCGAGCGTAGCCCGCGCGTACGCGGACTTGTTCGCCTTCGGCGCCAAGGCCGTCGACGGGCTTGATGAGTAAAACTTCGGTGTATGCCATGTTAGGATCTGGGTTTAGAGTGGGTGTGAAAAATTAGAATGGTACATCATCGCCACCTTCAGGTGCGGATGGTGCAGGTGCATCATTGCCGCCGCGGGCACGTGGAGCGGAACCGCCCTCTTCGCTGCCGCCTTGGGCTTTGCCACCAATGAAAGTAAAGTTTTCGAGAACAACGCCGAGACGTGAGCGCTTTTCGCCCGTCTTCTTGTCGTCCCATTGATCGAGCTTCAAGCGACCTTCAACGAGGATGCCAGAACCCTTACCGCAATACTTGGCGATAATTTCGGCCTGCTTGCCATAGCTTTCGATATCAACGTAAGTGACTTCTTCGCGCTTCTCACCTTCTTTGGTGGTGTAGGCACGGTTCACGGCGAGTGAGAACTTCGTCAACGCCTGACCAGAAGGAAGCGCGCGCGCTTCAGGATCGCGGGTCATATTGCCGGCGAGAATAACGCGATTAAAGGACGAAGCCATGGGGAGAAATTAAGAAGGGGTTACTTGACGGACTGAACGAGGATGCGATCAACCGTGCGGTCGAGGCGAAGTTTCTCAGCGAAAGCAGCAGGAGCGGTCACTGGACCTTCAAAGCTGATTTGCGCGTAGACACCAGAAAGGAATTTGCGATCAACGGCGCGGCTGAATTCGCGTTGTCCGAGGTTTTCAACTTCGGAGACTTTGCAGTCGATGGAAGTGAGGATGTCCTTCAAGCGATCAATCGCGACTTCAGGCGACTCGGCGGAACCGCGGAGGTCGAGAATGAGGCTGACGCGATAGGAGCGACGGATGGTGGCAGTGGTCATGGTGATAATGGTTTTCGATTGGTGATGGTTTGTGCAGCGGGAAGGCCGCGGGAAATTAGAGTTTCAAGTCCTTGAATGAAGTCGGGAATGTTTTTCTGAATCAGGGCGAGGTCGGCGTCGGGGATTTTTCCGAGAACGTGGTCAGCTAAATCTTGGCTGGGGTGACGTTTGGGTCCGATACCAATACGAGAGCGTATAAATGCTTCGCCTAGGTGTTGGATACAGCTCGCGACGCCATTATGGCCGGCATCGGATCCGCCTTGGGTGAGTCGCATTTGACCGGGCTCGAAGGCAATATCGTCGTGCAAGACGACGACCGAATTTAATTCGAGCTGGTGGAAGCGCAGGAAGCTGGCGAGTGGCGCACCACTTTCGTTCATGAAAGTGAGAGGCTTGACCAAGAAGAGCGGGCTGCCACCAAAGGTGACTTTCGCAACGGTCGCGGGAAAGCGACTTTCTTCCTTCCATTGTGCACCGACTTTTTGGGCCAGTGCATCCAAGAGAATCCAACCTGCGTTGTGGCGGGTGGAACTGTATTCTCGACCAGGATTGCCGAGGGCGGCGATGACCGAGAGTGACATTTGACTTCAAAGAACAGGTACCAGGAACGCCTGGCGCGGAAATTATTTCTTGGCGGCCGGAGCAGCAGGTGCGGCAGCGGCAGGTGCGGCGCCCGCAGCAGGTGCGGCACCAGCGGCAGGTGCGGCAGCGGCACCTTCGGCACCGGGAACAGCAGCAGTGGTGACGGCTGGTTCTGGTGCAGCTTCTTCAGCGGCCATTTCAGAACAGACAACGACCACGCGATTAGGATCGCCTGGGAAAGTAATACCAGCAGGTGCTTTAACTTCACCCACGTGGATGGATTCGTTAACCTTCAGGGCGGTCACATCGATTTCGATGAACTCAGGGAGATCCTTAGGTAAGCAACGAACGTTAATAGTCTGAGAAACAATGGCGAGCGTACCACCGTCGGTCTTCACACCGTAAGCTTCACCCACCGCACGAACTGGAATTGCGGCCGTCATTGGCGCATTCGGATCGATTTGCTGGATATCGATGTGGAGGAATTTTTGAGTGATCGGGTGACGTTGAAACTCTTTGATGATGGAAAGCATCTTCTTACCATCGAGCTCGAGCTCGATCAAGGCGGCGGCGGTGCCCTTGGCGCGCATCAAGTCGCGGAACTTTTCTTGCTCCACAGCGACGCTGTGAATGCCTGCAGGTCCGTAGATAATGGCAGGGATTGAACCGTTAACACGGAGACGGCGGGAATGGCCGCGGCCGAGGCTTTGACGGTTGGTGACGGTGAGACTGAGCTGCTTCATAGTGGTGAGAAAGGCTTTGATATCCTGGTAAGTCGCGGGCCCGCGTTGTGCGGCCGTGCCTTGACAAGGGAAAGGAGGGTCGAAATTGAGAAGCCGGAGCCCAGACGCAAGCGGTAAATGATAAAACGTTCCCCTAAAGGAAAACCCCTTAATAAGCCAATAAAGCCGCTATTCTCTACTTATAGGTGGCTAACCAAGCAGCGATATCGGCGACGTCTTGGGCGGTGAGACCCAGTTGGTCGGCCGACATCATGAGGGAGCGGGTCATCTTCTCAATCTGCTGAACCTTCTCGGGCTGATTGGCGGAAGTGGCCGGGGCACCTGGCACGGGAGGCTTATCCATTAAGGCGATGCGACTGCGAGGAATGAGTTGAGTGATCCCGCCCGTCGAGGTCACGACCATGGGATCGTTTTCCGAAACCACGATACCATCGACCCGTCCGCCGGCCTTCAGGGTGATGCTCTTCCCTTCGTACCCCAAAGCGATATCCGCCGATGGATTAACAATGGCGCGCACTACGGCCGCCGCACTTTGTCGCGCAGCGTATCCGCGTAATTCCGGGCCAAAGCTGGCACCGACGCCGTTGACCTGGTGGCACATGGTGCAACGCTGCACGAGCACAGCACCTTTTTCGGCGTCACCCTTCTTGGCGAAAACATCTTGCTCCGTAAAAGTCGGCTTAGGTGGCTCAACACTTTCAATCGGTATCACCACTGCCGTCTCTTCATCATAAATGCCGGCCGCTTTTAGTTCAGGCTTAATATTAAATCCGGACCACGCACCTGTCATCCGCATCAAAACCCAGGTCGTAGCTTCGGCTTTAACAGCGGAATCCTTCGCACAGAGCTCAATCATGGCTAAAGCTGCCTCGCGCGTTTCGACAAATGAAAGTGACTCGACGGCGAAGGCTCGCTGTTCGGCGGTGAGCTTCGCATCACGCGCGCGCTGAACAAAATCCGCAACCGCCGTTGGGGCGTGTAAAACCCAAGCGAGTTTCGCGAGCTGAGGCGTCCAACTTTCAGGCGAAGTTTTAATCGCTGCCCAAACTTCACTGGTCTTACCCGTACTCCCAATGCCAAATGCGGTAACGGAATTTTTATCAGCGACATCCACCTGCGGTGCAAGTTTCACCAACAGCGGCAAGGCGTCCGCTGCTGAATAACCATGCAGCGTGGTGGCGAGTTCACGACGAATCGCTGGATCGCTATCGTTAACTAATTGCTGAGCGTATGGTAAAATTTCTTGGCCGGCACGACGCAACGCACGGAAGGCAACTAGACGGTTTTGCGGATTAGGATCACGCAATAAGGATTCGCAACGCATGCGACCTTCATCGCCTAGGTACGGCAGCAACCAAATACCGCGTGTAGCGATGTAGGGATTTGCATCGCGCATGACTTCCGTCACAACGGGCAACGCTTTGATGCCAAAAGCTTTCAGCGCCTTGAATCCCAAGATGCGAATGTTCGCCGAAGGACTCCGCAGGGCCGCGGCGGCGCCGGCGGGTGTGGTTAAATCTAATTTAGGAATAACCGATTTAAAACCTTTGGGTGCGATGCGATAAATTGCGCCCGTGCAAGTGTCGTCGAACGTTTGATGGCCGCCAACGCGTGCGTCGTACCAATCCGCAATGTAAATGGCGCCATCGGGACCGACGCAAATATCCGACGGGCGGAACATCACCTTCTCCGCTACCTTATCCGTTTCTTTTACTTTTTTGAAATCGGTGCCGAAATAGATC
>CAIVVQ010000171.1 GCA_903909465.1 uncultured Opitutia bacterium
ATCCGTTTCACGGTGGGTGCCGATTACCGTTTCCGTCGCGAGGGCGAGTGGACCGTGCGAGTGCATTGCGACAAGATCGGCGGGGAGCTTTGTTCCATCGCTTTCTCGGTTGAGGAAGTGAACGGTCAGTGGACCGCCTATGCGGGGGCCATTCAAGGCGGTGCGGGGGCCAATGAAGAGACCATTAAGGCCTCCTGGAAGGCGATGCACGGCGTTCGTGCCAAGGCCATGGCCATCTTTGCCCTACAGGAAGTCGTCAGCGCCCTGGGTATAAGTCGACTCCTTGGAGCGGGCAACGGCATCCAGATGAGTTCCGGTAAGCACATGATTAAAGTTTCCTGGAATAAGATCTCATTTAACTACGACAAGATGTGGGAAGAAGCGGACGGTAAGCCCGTCGAAGAAGGCTGGTTTGAATTACCACTGCGCGAAGTCCGCCGGACCCGTGAAGAGATTAAAACGAATAAGCGCGCCCTCTATGCCCGTCGCTACGAGCTCTTTGATCAGCTCAGCGCCGCCGTCACGCAAAGCCTAAGCGGTCAGTAAACCCCCCAAACAAAAAGGGCTCCGTTTCCGGAGCCCTTAAGTGTTTAAACTCTAATCCGAAGATTAGTAGTTATAGCGAAGAGAAATGCTCTTTTCGTTGTCGTTCTGGAAGTCGGAAGCACTGAAGGCTACTGAGAACTGTTTATTGATATTGTAAGCAACTTCATAGTTCCATTGGCTATTAGATCCTTCTTGTCGGTTATAACCAACGGCAACTTCGAGACCAGCGAGAACTTCGCCGAGTGAACGACGGAGATTGATGCCGATACCGTCTTCACTGCCAGATGAAATAGCTACGGTTGCATCAATACCATTGTAAACGTTTTTGAAAACGTAACCAATGCTCACAATGCCGTTACCTGTGGTACCGGTACCACCAACGTCTTGATAGCCTTGGCTAAGTTCAACGAGAACGTTTGAACCATTGATGAGGTTCGCAACGCTGATGTTACGATTGGTAGGGCCACTGGTGTTTTGTTGAACAGTGACACGGTTATAGACGAGACCAGCAGGAGCGGCAGCAGCAGGCGCGGAGGCGTCGGCAAAAGCAGCAGCAGTGAGGGTCGTGAGGGTGAGGATAGGTAGGATTTGCTTCATAGCGGTGACAGTCTTGTAACAGCCAAAAGTTAAAATCAAGCACTTTCTGCCTTTTTTTCGTCAAAACGACCACTTATTACCATTTAGGGCACATTTTATTCACAATGTTGTGACCAAGTGCTTACAAATAGTCGAAATCGCCCTGTAAAACCTACTCGAAACTCAACCACCCCTAATCCGTACCCGGCCAACAAAAAACCCGCTTGGCGAACCAGGCGGGTTTTGGAGCGATCTTCGTGAGAAGATTACTTGGCGGCGCGCTTGAACTTCGAATTGAACTTTTCGACGCGACCAGCGGAGTCCACGAAGCGCTTTTCGCCAGTGTACGCAGGGTGCGAATCCATCGTGACTTCGCGACGGATAACAAAATGTTCAACACCATCAATCACCTTGGTTTCTTTCGACTTCATGGTCGAACGCGTGGGGAATTCACGTGCAGTAGAAACGTCGACAAAGACGACGGAGTGGTATTCAGGATGTCCTTCTTTCTTCATAAAATACAGGGGTTTGGTGAGGTTTATCCTTGGCGTGCCTTGTAGCGAGGATGGGTCTTGTTGATCACATAAATGCGACCTTTGCGACGTACCACTTGGCAATTGGGATGGCGCTTCTTGAGCGACTTTAATGAGGAGGAGACTTTCATGGTCTGGAGGCCGAATGAACGGCAGGTCGGCCAACAAAGGCCTCCACGCATCGACTGTCAACGGGATTTCCTAGGCTTGTGATAATACCGCCCCACCCCTAAATCCGCCTCAGCCATGACCGCCCGGATCCGACCCGCCACCCCGGCCGACGCCGCCAGTATTAACGACATCTATAACCACTATGTCCGGACGAGCACCTGCACCTGGCACCTGACCGAAGAAACCCTCGAGGGCAGAGTCAAATGGCTCAAGGGTCGCACCGCCGCCCACCCCGCCCTGGTACTCGAATCCAACGGCCAAGTCCTCGGCTGGGGCTCGATTTCAGCTTACAATACCCGCCAGGGCTGGGCCAAAACCGTCGAGGACTCGATTTTCATTCACCACGCCCACCACGGCCAAGGGCTCGGTAAGATGCTCTTGGCGGAACTCCTCGAAAGCGCCACTGCACTCGGCCACCAATCCGTCATCGCCCGCATCTCAGGCGAACAAACCGCCAGCCTGCGCCTCCATGCTTCGCTGGGTTTCGCCCAAGCCGGCCTGCTCAAAGCCGTGGGCCATAAATTTAATCAAGACCTCGACTGCGTTTACTTACTGAAGTCGCTCCGCAAGCCGCAACCTTGACACCCCCACTCGCACGCCTTTGCTCAAAACTTCAGTCCGATGCTCAGGTGGTGGAATGGCAGACACGCTAGATTCAGGTTCTAGTGCCCTCACGGGCTTAAGGGTTCAAGTCCCTTCCTGAGCACCCTTTTTAATTAATCGTCCTTACCCGTCTTCAAATGCAAGTGGTGCAAGAGTCGGTGCAACACGGGCGCAATCAGGATCGAGAAAATAGTCAGGAAGGCGATGCCACAGAAAATCGCATAAGCAGAGGCGAAGATTTTGGCTTCGTGATTCGGCAGCGGTGACACGGGACCCATGCCAGTCAAAATCATCGAGGCATTGAGAAACGCATCCACCCAACCGAGGTCGCATATGTAATGATAACCCGCGACGCCAATCATGAGCGACACAAAGAGGAAGCTCATGGAATAAAACGTGAAGCGGACCATGCGCCGAATGAACTTCGAACGCGGGGCCACAGGTTCGCGATGGTGTTCAAACTTCATGCGATTAATAATGAGCAGGCTGAAGGGTTTGGCGATACGATTCCTGATTCATCTAGGTAATAGTCCTCAGCATGTTTAATCTATGCACGGCCAAACCATGAGACTTAATTGGAAGGAATAAAACCATGGTCTCTCCTTCGCCACACTATGAACCGCTGCCGTGTCCGATTGGCTGGATAGCCTTAACGCGGCGCTTGTCTCAGGCCACGGAAGAACAGGGAAAACTTCGCGAGGCATTGCATCGAGCCGAAGCCATGACGGCCGAGAAAGCGCAGTTCGCCGCTAATATTTCCCACGAGATCCGCAACCCCATCAACGCGATTCAAGGGCTTTGCGAAAATGCGCTAGAGGGTTCCGAAACGCCACACCACGAGGTCATCCAAAAAATCCACAACTGCGCCATCGAACTCGATAAGCTGATTAAAGACGTCCTCGATTTCTCCCGACTCGAAAGCGGTGCGATGACAATTGAGTCGATTGCGTTTAATCCGATTCATGAGTTTGAAAAAACCGTCCAGCGCCTGCACCCGATGGCGCAACGTAAAGGTATCGAATTCATCGCCACACTAAACCCGGACGCCCCCTGCGGCGTGGAAGGCGATCCCACTAAGTTCCGACGCATCATCAATAACCTCGTCGATAACGCGACGAAGTTTACCGAAAGCGGCAGCGTCACTTGCGAATTAAAACTCACCCGCCACCCAAACTGCATCCAAGCCGAAATCATCGTGACCGATACCGGCGTGGGTATTCCGCCTGATCGACTCGAACACATCTTCGATCCCTTCACCCAAGCCGAGGCCTCCACGACCCGTCGCTACGGCGGCTCAGGGCTCGGCCTCGCCATCACCCGCAAGCTCTGCCAGGCCATGCAGGGCGATGTGCATGTCGCCAGCACCGTCAATCAAGGCAGCCAATTCACCGCGACCTGCAATTTTAACTTAGTTGAAACCGTCAGTCCGAACCCATCGATTAATTTGAGCGGACAGAAAATCTTGGTCGCAGGTGGCAACACACTTAGCCGAAATTGGATTACGCGTTGCCTGATCTTTCTGAACGCCGAAACCGTCAGCACCCCCTGCAACAATGAGGCCGAATCGATTTGGGAGTCCGCCCAAGACAGCGGATGCCCATTCACGCGCGTGATCATCGACGTCCCAGCCGACACGACCCCGCGTTTCCCGAATATTCCCAAAAACCTAATCATCCTACTCACGGAACCCGAACTCGAACTGTGCGGCTATAATCAGTTATCGAAACCCATCACACTATCCAACCTCTGGGAGAAATTCTCTTCGCACGTGAAAGAACCCAAACCAACTCAATCAGCAGCCAAGCGCCTACACGCAGTCCGACGACCACTTCGCATTCTCATCGCCGAAGACAATGAAGTGAATCGCGAGGTTACAACGTGTCGCCTCAGGCGCGCCGGCCATGAAGTCAGCGCCACCGTTGATGGCTCCGCCGCCCTGGAACTCTGGCGGAGTAAAGAATTCGATGTCGCCATACTCGACCTACAAATGCCGCTGCTCGACGGCATCGAACTCGCAAACTCCATTCGCGCCGAAGAAGTAAGCACCCGCCGCCGCGCCACCCGACTGATCGCGCTCACGGGAATGGCCGAGAACAACGTCGCCCAGCTCTGCCTAGACGCAGGCTTCAACGATTACCTAACCAAGCCAATGCGCGGCTCCGATTTAATCCAGAAAATCGATGAAACCGTGCGCCCCGCCTTTGAAACCGATGAACACGAATTCATCAGCCTTTTAAAACAAGCCACCGAAGATGAAATTGAAGACCTACGCATCGCCGGCCGAGTTTTCCTCCGCCACAGCGATCAATTAATCGGTCAACTGGCCGCCATATCCACCCAAGCCAATGTTCAGGAACTCATTCTCCAAGCCCACGGCATCAAGGGCATGCTTGGCCTCATGGGCTGCCAAGAATTAGCCCAACTCGCGAGTAGGATTGAGCACAACGCGTCCAGCCCAATCGCAAAAGAAAATACGCAGCAACTCATCAACGGCTTGCGGACCCTTCAAGAAACCAT
>CAIVVQ010000172.1 GCA_903909465.1 uncultured Opitutia bacterium
AGTTACGCCGATTGCGGCGAAACCCCCAATAGCTTCTTGGCGATCCATAATTACGCCGACGCCCCTCTCATCACCGAAGTTCGCGGCCTGTCGTCCGATGGAGCCTTCGATGGCCCAATGGATAAGATTCATAAACTCAGCGACTCTAGTATCGGCATCGTGGTGGAATGCGAAAACGCCACACTCATCGTGCCCGACTACTTCTCCTGCAAAGCTTTTGATGCTACCGGCAAAGAAATTAAGTCTTACGGCAAGAAAGTCAGCCAAGTCGATATGTCAGGCGGCGCCTCCGGTCACCACGCCAACTGGATTGAATGCATACGCGCAGGATCCAACACTAATATCCATGCCCCACTCCGCGAGTGCCACCTGTCGACCACCCTCGTTCACGCTGCTAACATTTCCTACCGTCTCGGTGCTAAGAAGAGTGCCGGTGAAATCGCGGAATCCATTAAAGCAAGCACTGGACTCTCTGAAGCGTTTGGCCGACTTAAAGATCACTTGGGCACCAACGGCGTAAAACTCGACGAAGCCACCGCCACGCTCGGTCTCGCCCTCAATCAAGATCCAAAGACCGAACTCTTCACCGGACCCAACGCCGACATCGCGAATCGAGACCTCTTGGCAAAACGCGAAGGACGCGGTGCTTTCAAAATTCCTACCGGCTTCTAATTCATGAAAGCGTTTCTTGCCCTCGCACTCCTCCCGATTGCTGCGCTCGCGGGCGACACCGACTCCAAGGCTGCGACTGTTTCACTCGACAACACCCTGACCGACGCCGAAAAGGCGGCGGGCTGGGTTCTCTTATTCGACGGTAAAACCAGCACGGGATGGCGCTCCTCTAAGGGTCCAGATTTCCCCAAAGAGGGCTGGAGTGTCGTCGATGGCATGTTCCATACGATCTCCACGGGCGGTAAAGAATCCGCGGCAGCTGGCGACATCATCACCGTTAAACCTTACAAACAATTCGAAGTCTCGGTTGATTTCAAACTCACCAAGGGAGCCAATAGTGGTTTGAAATATTACGTTCAGCCTCAACTCAACAAAGGCGCAGGCTCATCCTTCGGACTCGAGTTCCAGATGCTCGACGACGAAAATCACCCCGACGCTAAATTAGGTCGCGACGGCAATCGCACCATCGCTTCGCTCTATGACCTTATCACAGCTAAGAATAAGAAACCGAATGCCATCGGTGAATGGAATACGGCTTACGTCATCACCAAGGGCAGCAAAGTTGAACACTGGCTCAACGGCACACTCGTTGTCTCCTACGACCGCTCAACGGATGAATTTCGTGCCCTCGTTGCCAAAAGTAAATACGGCGACACCGCCAAGTACGGCGAACATTTTGGCGAATGGGAATCCGGCCACATCCTCCTCCAGGAACACGGTGACGAGGTCTGGTTCAAAAACATTAAGCTGCACGATTTAAGCAAATAAGACGGGCCGTTTCCGCCTGTTTATAAGTCACGAGGTGCTTTTCAGTGCCTCGTGACTTGTGTTTTAAGGGGGTTTTCTCTAACATCAAACCATGGCCAAAAAGTCCGCACCTTCCCATAGCTTCCCCGAATTCTTGCTCGCCCTGCTCGAAGCCAAATCCCCAACCGGCCACGAATTTGCCGCCCAAGCCGTTATCGACGAAAATGTCGAACGCTTCGCCGACCAATACCGCAAAGACACCCTCGGTAATCGCATCGCCGAACTCAAAGGCAAAGGCGGACCCACCCTCATGTTCGCGGGTCACATCGACGAAATCGGACTCATCATTTCACACGTCGACGATAAAG
>CAIVVQ010000173.1 GCA_903909465.1 uncultured Opitutia bacterium
TATTAGAGCATTTGTCTCCGGTGCAAATGGCGGTCAGTTTCCGTCTGTTGCCTAAGACGGCGGCCGCTGAGATTTTTGAGTACATTGATGCTGACCACCAAGAGGCCCTAATTAGGGCGCTGGGAGAGAATGATGCCGCGGGGATTTTAAATGCGATGTCGGACGATGACCGTACGGCGTTCCTGGAAGAATGTCCGGAGCATGCGGTGCGTTTATTGGGGTTGCTTGATCCCGCGCAGCAACGAGTCGCCTTACAACTTTTAGGTTATCCGGAAAACAGCGTCGGACGGATGATGACGACGAAGTTCGTGGCCATCCAACGCGACTGGACGATTCAGCAGGCCTTGGATCATATCCGTGATCGAGCGAAGGACGTTTATTATGTGCACGTTGTTTGTTCGGTGGATGAAGCCGGTCACTTGCTGGGCGTGCACCGCATTCGTGATATTTTCTTGGCCGATGTTAAAACACACGTTTCGGACTTACCTGTCGCGCCGCCGCTGTTCTTAAAGGTCACCGATACACAGGAAGAGGCGGTAAACACGTTCCGCCGTCACTCTCGTACCATTATTCCAGTAGTGAATGCGGATATGAAGGTTTTGGGTATTGTGACGGTCGATGACGTGCTCGAGACGGCTGCCGAAGAAGCCGCAAAGGACATTGCGTTCTTGGGTGCAGTGGAAGTGCCCGAGGAGCCGCTATTGGAAACCCCGCTGATGCAACTCATCCGTCAGCGTGCGGGTTGGTTGGTGATTTTGTTTATCGGTGAAATGTTTACGGCCACAGCGATGGGCTTCTTTGAAGCCGAAATTCAGAAGGCTGTCGTCTTGGCGTTATTCTTACCGCTGATTATTTCTTCCGGTGGTAATTCTGGATCGCAATCATCGGCTCTCGTGATTCGCGCGATGGCATTGGCCGAAGTCGGTTTGCGTGATTGGTTCCGTGTCTTTAAGCGCGAGATTATCAGCGGGCTCGGGCTGGGTTTGATTTTAGGCTCGATTGGTTTCGCGCGGATTGCCGTGTGGCATCAATTCTTCCCTAAGCTCTATGGGGAGTATTGGATGTTATATGGCTTTGTGATTTTCTTCTCGCTGATTGGTGTCGTCCTATGGGGAAGTCTCGCGGGTGCGATGTTGCCGTTCCTTTTACGTCGGCTTGGGTTTGATCCTGCTAAGGCAGCAGCGCCATTCGTCGCGACGATTGTGGACGTAACGGGCTTGGTAATTTACTTCTTTGTCGCCGCCTTAATCTTGCGCGGGACTTTGCTGTAAAGCTTAGGCTTGGCGGATCAGCTCAGCCGTCGTGGGGACGTCGGAGATGATTTGATCGGGGTCGGGTCCGACGCCGATGTAGCGCAAGTTAGGCAATTCGTTCAGCGCGTTGCCACGTCCGGCCAGGCGCACAATTTCGGCCATCGTGAAGGCGATGTACTTGCGGGCAGCGGCGGGAAGTTTGGCGTAGGAGCGTATCGACGAAATGTTTTCGGTCCAACCAGGCAGGGTGGCGTAGATCGGTTGGAGGGCGCGGCGGACGGCGTCATTGCGGGGAACGCTGGAGATGATCTTTCCGCTGGCGTCGCGGTAGCCGGTGCAAAGTTTTAATTCGCCGCCTTGCCATTCGCCATGGGGTGAAAGGGCGTCGAGTTTATTGATAACGATGTCGTCGTAACCACCGTAGCGGAGGGCGTCGGCTTTTTCAACAAGGTCGGACCAACCCACCATGCGTTGACGGCCGGTGCTGGTGCCGAACTCGAGTTTAGCGAGGGCGCGTTGTAAGGGGTGCGCTTCTTCCATTTTAGTTAGGAAGACGTGTGTGCCCACTTTGGTATCGTAGGCCTTGCAGCAACCCACGGTGTGGATGGCTTGGACGGGGATGCCGGCGGACTGGAAGAATTCGGGGGTGAAAGTGTGAGACGCTGTGACGTTCGGGGCGAAGCCCGCGCGTTTATCGAGCCAGTAGGCTTGACCGAATTCGCCGATGATGCGGCGGTCGCTGGCCATGTCGGTCAGGATGCGTTCGCGAACATCGCCGACGGTGTGGGCGAGGATGGAGCCTGCTTTCCAATAAGCGGCGAGGACGTTGTCGTGATTAAAGGTGAAGGGTGTGTTGCCGGCGAAGCGGGTGAAGTCGAATTCGGCGGCCGTGAAAACTCCGGCGTCGATGGCCGTTTTATTGGCGCGGACTTCGGCCTCGGTTAATTTAGTGAACAGGCCGGACCATTTCTCGGGAGAAAGTTGGCAGACATGTTGGACGGTGTGAGCGGCGCGATTGAGTCGAGCGGATAGACGCTTGGAGTAATCCTCTTTGGTGCCGAGGAATTCGGAGTAGTGAATTTGCATTTGGCCTACCTCGTCGATGTAGGCGGGGGTGATGCCGCGACCGGTGGAGCCGCGAGGCTCTTGTCCGAGGACGTTGATGCGGTAGTCTTCCCAGGCGAGGTCGAGGATGCGGTGGGAGACATCGCTCACCATGCAACGTTCGTCGATGAGGAGGCGGGAGAGGACAGGGTAGCCCAGTTTCTCGAGTGGGAGGGCTTCCCAGAGGGCTTTGCGGGGGTCGGCGACGACACCGGAGCCGAGGGCGAGGCAGGCCACGTCGTGTTCGGCGACGCCACCGGGGAGAAGGTTGAGTTTGAGGCCAGCGACGGTGTGACCGGAGTTGGCGCCGCCGTTTACTTTGAGAACGGTACCAACGACATCGCGGCGTTTGGTGATCGCTTGTAGTTCGCGGACGATTTCGGGGATCAGGCGACCTTTGCCTTCATCGCCCATACTGATGCCGACATCAGCGATGAGGAGGCTTTTGAAAGGAGTGAGCGCCATGAAAAGTCGTCAGCGAATTTCGAAAAACAATTAGGCGGTCGGGCCTTTTTGACTTTCGTAAAAGGCATTAATTTTCTGGGAAACGTCGCGGTAGCCGGAGTCTGCCATGTAAATGACTTTGTATTCGTCGATTGCTTCTTTGGTGCGGCCCATTTTTTCGAACGCGTTACCCAATTCGTAAATGATATCCTTTTTGAGGTCGTTCATCACCTGGACTTCGCTCTTCGCGAGGTTGAATTGTTCGACTGCTAAGTCGAACTTGCTGCTGGCCAGGAATGCTTTGCCGATTGCGAGGATCGATAATTGGCGGAACTTAGGATTACGCTGCGCGTATTGTAATTGTTGAACGGACTCGTCGAGGCGATTGGCTTGGAGGAGTAAGTTGCCGTATTCGTAGCGGAAGGAGTAATCGTTCGGGTAGCGTTCGACCAAGCTGGCGGTCGTTTGTAAGCCGTATTCGCTGAGTTCTTTTTCGTTCTTCGCGAGCTCGGCGGCGACCGCAGGGTTGGTGGCCAATTGTTCGCGGAGCGACTTGATGGTTTTTTCGAAGCGTTGCTTGATGAGATCGATCTCTTGACGTTCGAGGGAGGAATCTTGGCGACCCAGCGTGGTGAGACGGCCGCGTTGGAGCCAGGCGATGGCGCTGTCGAGGTCGCCAGCGGAAATAAACTGACGAACGATATCGCGATAGAGGTCGATGCTGTCGGGTTGACTTTGGATGCGTTGCGCGAGCGCTGCCGCTTGTTCAAGGGCGGTGCCGGAGTCGGTGACGGTGCGGGCCGCTTGTTCGAGTCGGAGGGCTTCGTCCTTGTCTTTGAGTTTGGATTGGAAGTCGCCTTTATCTTCCCACTTACCGGTCTTCATCGTCTTGCTGACGGATGCTTTACGAACGGCCTCTTGGAGGTCGCCATTACCAGCGAATAATTTGAGGCCCGCGTCGGCGGCGTTAAGGGCGTTATCGTACTCAGAGGCACCGATCCAGGTGTTTGCGAGGTCGATAAAGTGTTGAACGTTTTTCGGTTCGATTTGGGAAAGCTCTTCGTAAGCGAAGGCGGTCAGCTCGGGGTAGTCCAGTTTAACGCCGGCAGCAGCGAGGGTCTTGTTGGCGTTAATGTCGCCAGGTTTTTTGGCCAGTACCGCTTCGGCTTCGAGGACGGCAGCGTTGGCGTCTTTTTCGACGGCTTTGGCGATGCCACCCGAGGTTAGTCCGCCGATGATGCCATCGAACAGGCCACCCTTGATGCCGTGGACGCTTTTTTGGGCGCGACGGAGGAGGCGTCGGACGTCGATGCAACCGGGGTTACGACCCAAAATGCCTTGGAGGATTTCAATGGCGTATTGGGGATTCGTCTTAAGTTGAGACTCGGCGGCAGAAATTTGTTTCTGAACGCGGGGATCGAGTTCGGTGAGGGCGACTTTTTTCATAGTTGGGGAACTGATTGACCTGCGGAAGGTGACGGTCTGGGTGCTGGGGGTCAATCCCTTGAACGGGAAAAACGCAGGTGGCGGCGTAGGGCTGGCCGAAGGGGGGTGGCGACGATGTGTCCGGGGCAGGAAGGGTGTTTGCAGTGGCAGGGTTGGAATATGCTATCGGCGATGGAAAACCCGTAATCAAAGGTGATTTCGTCACTGATGGCGATGGGTTGGGTGGCGATGAGCCAGGCCACGCCAGCGGTGACGTTGTAGATTAACTCGGCGTTGGGTGCGCAACTGTGGTTGGCGTGACGAGCGGGATTTTCGGCGGATGAACCATCGAGCCACAGACCCGGTTGGATTTCTAACCAGTACGTTGGGGACTTAGCTTTGGCTGGTGAATCGATTCGCGTGGTAGTCGAACCGAGGTAGGGGGCGATTTTTTGGCCGATGGAAAAGGGCGTCGTGGCGAAGAGTCCGAGCCCTTCGATGGGTGAAGTCTTAGACTCCACACCGTAAGGGCTCATGCCTCGGACTTAAGGTCGCGTGTCATTAAGGTGGTGACACCCGTGCGAGCATCGAGACCTTCAAATAAAATTTTCTGGAGGAGGAATAAAATCGGGGCGTCGAGTTTATGGCTCTTGGCAATTTGGCTGAGGGAGTCGGTCGCACGGTAACCTTCGACGGCATCGCGTCGGGTTTTGAGGGAGGCGATGGTTGCCTCAGGA
>CAIVVQ010000174.1 GCA_903909465.1 uncultured Opitutia bacterium
GATTGATGTCGTTGGCACCGGTGGAGATAAATCGGGCAGCTTTAATATTTCATCCACCACCGCACTAATTGTCGCCGCCGCAGGTGTGCCGGTGATTAAGCACGGCAATCGGTCCATCACCTCGAAGTCAGGCAGTGCCGATTTTCTGGTCGGCTTAGGCGTCCAACTCGAAGCGTCTGACCTTAAAATCAAAAATGCACTTTCCTCGACTAACTTTTGTTACCTGTATGCCCCTGCGTTTCACCCTGCGTTTAAGGCGATTTTAAATGTACGTAAGAAAATTGCCGAGAGCGGGCAGCGTACGATTTTTAATATTTTAGGGCCGATGGTAAATCCGGCACAGCCCGCGTGTATGATGGTTGGGGTTTACGACGAACGCTGGGTTGAACCGATTGCAGAGGCATTCAATCAATTGGGCGTTAAGCGCGGCTTGGTCACGCATACGCAAGTGGGCGGCGGAATGGATGAAGTATCCACTGCGGGTCCAGTGCGCGTGCGTGGTTGCGGCGAACTTTCCTCCGTCAATGCGACCTGGTTGCCGGGCGATTTTGGATTCAAGCAATGCTCGCTCGAGGATTTAAAGGGTGGTTCACCCGAAGAAAACTTAGCGATGTTTAGCGATTTATTAGTCGGTGGCGTGGGCGACGGACTCATGGATACGCTGTGCTTAAGTGCTGGCACGGCCTTATGGGTCGCTGATCGCGTGAAGGATCCAGCCACAGGTGCAACCCTGGCTCGTGAAATTATTTTGAACGGTGCGCTGCGTGACGAGGCCCGTCGCGTGCGCGAGGCTTATCGCGACTGATTCAGCAACCGTTGAATCGTGCGTGCGGTCGCGCCACGATTGCGCGTGTGCCAGGCAATCGCTGCCACGTGTTGCGCGGCTCGTGCACGCGCGTCTTGAGCCAGTTTTATAATAACACCCTGTGCTTCATGAGCGTCCGCCGTTGGGGTGGCGGCACCTACGGCTTCAAGGCCATTACAGATTTCGCGGAAGTTGGTCATGGCGGGTCCGTAGACGAGTGGCACGCCGGCTGCCGCACATTCGACGGGGGTTTGTCCACCATCATGCGGCGCTAAGCTCTTCCCCGTGAAGGCGAGGTCGGCCGCGCGCGTGAGTTGTCGAAGCTCGCCGGTGGTGTCGGCCAAATGTATCACTGTACCGTTGGCGGCAACGCTGCCGCTGACCGAGCGTTGATGGAAGGGTAGGCCGCTCGCTAGGATTTCTTTCATGACGCGGTCACGGCGTTCAGCGTGGCGTGGAGCGAGCAGAAGCCGTGCATCTACGCCTGCTGTGCGTAAGGATTGAAGGGCACTGATAAGCATGGTTTCCTCGCCGTCCCAGGTGGATGAACCCAGTAGCACGACAGTTGCGGGCGAATTCCCAAAACCCAACTGCTCGCGTAATTTATTTTTTTCGGCGGCGGGTAAAGGCCCGTCGGCGCCCACATCAAATTTCAAATTACCCGTGACCTCTAATTGATCGGCTGTTGCGCCGATGATGCTCAATCGCTTCGCGTCTTCTTCGCTGCCAGCGCCAATCCACGTAAAACGTTTGATGAGTTTTTTAGTAATCCAGTTAAACTTTTGATGACGTGCGAAGGATTTGTCCGACAGTCGCGCGTTGATCAGGTAAGCAGTAACATTGTGACGTTTCGCTTGGTAGAGGTGTTCGGGCCAGAGCTCGCCTTCGGCTAAAATAATAATGTCGGGTGCAATGCGTGACCACGCCAGTCGACTGCAGGGCCAGAAATCGATGGGGAAAATTCCGATACCGATACAGAGTTCGGAATGGCGATCGCGCGCGATGCGGTAGCCGGTGCTCGTCGTCGTGGTAAGAATCACTTCGGTCTGACCGGATTCTTTGAGTCCGCGAAGGAGGGGGCCGATGGCCTCAATTTCTCCCACGGAGACCGCCTGAATCCAGATTCGCCTATGACCAGGTGTTTTCGGTGGTAGGGTAGGAAAGAATCCAAAACGCTGAGTAAAGCCGTCGCTGTAGCCCCCGCGACGAAGCATCCGCCAAATATAGTAGGGCGAGGCCAGGATTAGCAGGGGTATAAAGGCTAGGCGGTAGAACCACATCATAACGGGAACGGCTGACCGTGGTGCGACTCTATAGGAAAGTCAGCCCTTTTTCCCTTGCCAGAGGGGGTAGGCGATGTTTGAACCCACTTTCCACCGTTTAGAGCGACCGCCGATTGCTCCGAACATCCAAACCAAAAACAGTTAAACTACCTGATCCAATATTCCCCTCCTTCGGCAGGAAA
>CAIVVQ010000175.1 GCA_903909465.1 uncultured Opitutia bacterium
AGTTCGACTAAGGCTGAGACCATTCCAATCCACGATCCACGCATTCTCGAGTCCATCAACTATCATGAGTGATTCCAACAATTCCCGCCCGGTTGTCTCTGGGCAAGTCGCCTCCTGGTTGGGCGTCATTGCTTTCGTCGCCGTGGCAATTGCCGTGATCGCCTACGCCTACCTCGCCTTTCGTTCGCCGAGTGGTGTAGATGCTGACCGTCGCCTCGCTCAGAAATCCTTGCGCGCCGATTTAGAGTCGAAGGCAAAGGGCAAGCTCACCGATAGCGGACGTAATGCAGACGGCACTTATCATATCCCGATTGAATCAGCGGTCGCCCTGATTGCCGCAAAGCCTGAAATCCTCGCGCAACTCCGTCAGCCCACAACGAATCCAGGTGAGGCTGCGCCGGCTCCTGTTTTCACGAGCGGTACCAAATAATTTCCTAAAATGAGTCAGTCCTATTCTTCTCGCGGTTCAGTTTCACGCATCGATGACAGCATCAGCGTTCCCGTTCGCCTCTTCATTTTCTCTTCGTTGATCTGGCTGTTAGTCGCGTCGGTCTTGGGTGTGATTGTGGCCGCGAAGTTACAAGTCCCCTCGTTCATGGGTGAATGCCCGTGGTTTACTTATGGTCGCATCGAGACCTTGCAGCGCAATGCCTTCATCTATGGCTGGGCATCCAATGCCTTGTTTGCATTGAACCTTTGGATCATGTCTTCGCTGGCTCGCTTTGAATTAAAGTCGAGTTGGCTTCCTGTTTTAGGAGGTGTCGTTTGGAATTTAACTTTATCGTACGGACTCATTCAGGTTTTGCTCGGTCAGCTCAATGGCTTTGCCCTTTTGGAGATGCCGAAGGAAGTCGCACCTGCGTTGGTCGTTGCCTTCATGTTTGCCGCGCTTTGGCCTGCGGTCGCTTTTGCCCGTCGACCCACCGGTAACGTTTTCGTTTCGCAGTGGTACATCATTGGTGCCACTTTTGTTTTCCCGGTCATCATGGTCATTGCGCAATTAATGCTACTTTGGTGTCCAACGCTCGGTGCGATGCAGGCCTTAGTGCATAGCTGGTTTTACCAGAACTTAATTCTGCTCTGGCTGGGTGGTTCGGCTTTATCCGCCATTTACTACTTCATCGCTAAGGAATCCGGCCGCACCATTTCCGCGTATTATTTAGCCGCGGTTGGCTTTTGGACCTATTTCCTTTTTGCGAGCTGGACGGGTCCCGCCACTTTGCTTGGCGGTCCGATTCCAGTATGGCTGCAATCGGTCGGCGTCGTTGCCGCACTGATGATGCTCGTGCCCACCGTGATTCTGGTGGTTAATTTCGTTGGCACGCTGGCACCTCGAAACGGCATCGTCCAATCATGGAACAATACGACCCTGCGTTTCGTTTTAGTGGGCGTGGTTGGTTTCACTCTGTCTGCTTTACTGAACATCGCATTCTCGACTCGTTCGCTCAACGCCTTGGTGCACTTCACTCAGTTCAGTCAGGCCCAGGAGCACCTCGCGATTTACTCGTTCGTCTCGATGGTTATTTTCGGTGCAGCCTATTACATTCTGCCACGTTTAACTGGATCTTTCTGGCCGTCAGCGAAGCTCGTGCATTTGCACTTCTGGTCCTGCACCGCTGGAACCGTTCTCTTTGTTGTCGCTGGACTAACGCAAGGTTGGGCGGCCCACGGTCGCACGGATTTTGCATTCTCCGCGCTGCCCGGTCTTTTAGCGGCAGCCTTATTGTTAGTCGGACATTCAGCCTTCGTTTTAAATGCACTCGGCATGTTGACCGCCGAGAGCGCTCCCTCCAATCGTCGTTCATACTAAGACTAAACGCGTATGAAGAATCTCAATTTAATATTGGCTGGTGTCTTTTTCACCCTCGCGGCTTCGTTTGGCGGACTGCTCCTGAGCGGTCAGGTGCAAATCGGTCAGTTGAATCGTGCCCCTGCGGAAGAGGGTGGTCCTTTGTTTCCTCCCAATGAACCAGGTTTGGCCATTCAAGGTCGCCAGGTTTACCTAAGTTTGGGTTGTGTGACTTGTCACACGCAGCAGGTTCGTCCGGCTGGGCAGGGGAATGATATTGCCCGCGGCTGGGCGGCACGTCCGTCGGTTGCGCGTGATTACGTTCTACAGTCTCAAATTCTAATCGGCAGCCGTCGACTCGGTCCCGACCTGATGAATTACGGAGCGCGGGTGAAGTCCGACAATGAACTGCATGCATACCTACGCACGTCCATGGCGGGCAGCGTCATGCCAGCCTACGGTTTCCTTTACACGCAGTCTAAAGATGGCTCCTTCCGCCCCACAGAGGACGCTGTCGCCCTCGTAGCCTATCTCAAATCCCTCAAAATTGATTACAGTTCGCCCGAAGCGAAACTGAAACAGTAATCCCATGACCGATCCTCATTCATCCAACAATCACTCCCAGCGTTCGTCTCACGAAGGCTCGGAAGGCTCCGCTGATAGCCGTCTGGTTGAGGCACACTCGCAATTAGCGAAGAACAAGGAAGAGCCCAGTGAAGGCTTTTCGTCGCTGCCGATTATCATCGTATTCCTCTTTTGCGGTTTTGGTTTCTGGGCTGGCGTTTACCTCACGCGTAATGCGGGTGGTTTTTCGGCCAACACCTTTGACCTCGATGCACCCCGCTTAGTAGCGGATAGCGGTCCCAAGGAATTTGAAGCGGATCTTGCTAAGGGCCAAACGCTTTTCCTTCAGCAGTGTGCCGCCTGTCACCAAGCCACTGGTTTGGGTGTGCCGGGCGCCTTTCCTCCTTTAGCGGGTTCACCGTGGCCCGTAGGCAATGATGAGCGTATCATTAAAATCGTGCTCGCAGGCTTAGCCGGCGAAATCGAAGTCAAGGGCGCCAAGTATGTTGGCAATATGCCAAACATTGGTGCCGGACTTAAGGATGCGCAGGTTGCCAATATTGTTTCTTACGTTCGTTCGGCTTGGGGTAATAGCGCGGGCACCGTGAGTGACGTTAAAGTGGCGGAAGTCCGTAAGGCCATTGGCGGTCGCGGTCAGTACAGCCCGAAGGAAATCCTCGACGCGCATCCCTTAGAGACGAAGTAATTTACTTCTTATAAAACAAAAGACCCGAGGCGCACCTCGGGTCTTTTGTTTTATAAGTCTCTTAAGACTTAAGAGTGCTTCTTGATGAAGGCAGCGATGTCGCCGTTAGGGCGGGCGCCGACCATCTTGTCGACCACTTGACCGTTCTTAAAGAGGAAGAGGGCTGGAATCGAGGTCACGCCGAGTTGAGTCGCGAGGGTGCGATTGGAGTCGACGTCGACCTTGCAGATTTTGGCGGTGGCGCCCAATTCGGTAGCCAATTGGTCGAGGATGGGGCCGAGCTGCTTGCAAGGGCCACACCAGGTCGCCCAGAAGTCCACAAGGACGGGGACGGTCGATGACTTGATCGTCGAATCGAAAGTATTGGTGTCGAGGTTGGTGATGAGATCGGAGGCCATATAAAATTACCCTTTAGTTTTCTGGAAGAGATCCAAGTAAAGCAAAACAAAAGCAGTCAACGAAAGGACAAGCGTCAAGGCATCGACACCTACTTCAGCCATCGAAAGTCTGTCGGATGAACCGCTACCTAACTCAACGGCAACGTGCGGAGCGGAAGGGGCGATCGGAGTGCGGGGGACGTTGATGTTGCCAGTGGGTGGAACGGGAGCTGATGGCGGGGGAGGAACAAAGGCAGCGGTCGGTCTAGGACTATTGAAGGCAGGAGCGGGAGGAATGTTGCTTCCTCCGGGTGGGGGTGGCGGTGGAGGAGGTGGGGTGGCAGAACTCATCGATTAGAAGCTAAATCAAATCTTCGAATGAGGGTGAGTCAACCCGTCTGTGCCGATTTTAAACCTCACTCTGGCTGCCCGTGCTTGCGCAGGAGGTCGGCGACTTCGCGAGGGTCTGCACCCTGGAGGCTGCGGCCCTTCTTTTGTAAGTCTTCAACGGTTTTAACGACGGTCTCGGTCATTTTATCGTGGGTCTCGGCAGAGCCACCCACCAAGGAGAACCCTTCACCTTGGGTGATGCGTTTATGTCGGTCTGTTTGATCCAGGCCGATACCGAGCAGGTGTTTAGGTCGCGCTTTCCGAGCCATCTTTATAACTTTAATAGAAAATCGCCCAACGCAAGTGCACCGTTAATTTTGAGGAGCCTGCGGTTCGTCAAATTCCGAGGTCACCCCGGTGTCGACTGAGCTCGTCGAGCTGTCGGACTTTTCTACCTTCGCACAAAAGATATCATCGAAATTTTTCGTCTGTTCTAATTCGAGGGCACCAAGTCGGGCGAGTTCGAGGCAGGCGAGGAAGGTTGCCACGAGGAAACTCACCGTTGGGCGCTCGGGTAGCAGACTCGTAAAGGTGAAGCGTGGCTCAGTGGTCAGTCGTTTCAGGATGGATTCCATACAATCCGAGACGGTGACCGTTTCGACGGATATATTGCCGGGTTGAATGCGTTCGGCGAGGCGACGCAGGACGAGGTTAAAGGTGTTCCAGAGTTCAATGCGATCCGCAGGTGCGACGGGACGAATGAGGGCGTCTTCGCCTTGGGGTTGCACGACATGTCGAGTGAGGAGTCCTTGGCGCTCGTCGGCTAGCTCACGAATGATGGCGGCGGTCTCTTTGACGCGTTTGTATTGAATGAGTTGCTGCACCAGGGCCCAGCGTGGGTCTTGTCCTTCGGTGCTAACGGTCTCTAAGTCCTCGGGTCGACTCTCCACGGGGAGAAGCATCCGACTCTTAATGTACATCAAGGTCGCGGCCATAACGAAGAAGTCGCCGGCCAACTCAAGGTTGTCCTTCTCTTGATTACGCAGAACTTCGAGGAACTGCTGGGTAACTTTCTCGATTGGAATATCGTAAATATCAATTTCGTTTTTCCGGATTAGGAAAAGTAAGAGGTCGAGTGGCCCTTCGAAAATATCGAGACGAATCGGGAGGTCCGAGGGAGGCAAGATGCCATCCGCAGGGAGGGTGGGGGTGATTTCGGGATTTTCCTGCACGGCTAGAATTTAAAGAGGCGAACGCGAAGGCTTAGACCCAGTGAGCCGTCATTGTAAGTGGTGACGCGCTTATAGAATCCATATTCAATTTCCCAAGAGTTTCCGATGTGTTGAATAATACCGATGGATTCGGAGGTAAAGGCGTGCACGAGTGAGTCGTAATTTGCATTTACGAATGCCGAGTAAACCGAGTTGAGGCGAATTTCACCCTGCATCCAATACTGTTTGGCAGGGTTGAGGCTTTCGCTCTGTTCGAAGAGCCCGATAGTCGCTTTCCAGTAGTCGCCGGAGTTAAAGGCGATGGATTGCAGGGTCTCAACGCTTTGGCTGCTGTTTTTTCCGCGGCGGTCAAAGTAGTCGATAGTGACCCAGTTAGCGGGGGTGAGGCGAAGGTGAGTTTGGATGTCGGATGCTGCAGTAGGAAGTTGGCTGTCGTTGTTCGACCAGTCTTTAAGGATATCAAAGCGTAAGAGTTCACGGCTTCCGTTCTCGGTGTCGCGAGTGGCCAAGGTATTACGAATGCCAATGCGTGCGACTTGTGTGGAGGTGACGGCGGCGGGGTCTGGTCGATCAGCGAGATCGATTTCACGGAAGGCCGAGAGGGCGACATTGCGATCGGAGAGGGCGAGTTCGCCGACTTTCTGATTAGCGCCAGGAAGGGTGCGGTATTGGATGAAGGGGCGTATCGTGTGGCGCATGCCATCGATGCCCCATTTGTCTGCCTTTAGGTCCCATGAGCCAGTGGCGAGTCCTTCGATGTCAAAACCCGCCTGTGCCATTAGTTTGGAAGTGTTGCCACTGCCATTAAGGCCAGAAGACCAATCGGTCGCCCGCACGCCCGCGACAGGCTTAAAGGTTAAGTAGTCACTGACGGTAATCGGATAACTTAATCCGTAGTACGCATCGAGTCGAGCCGTGGACCAAGCGGCATTTGATCCCGTCTCGGTGGTAAAGTTTGCTAACGGTAAACTTTCGGAGGGACGTTGAGTGAGGTAGGTCGCTGTTAAAAAGCTACGTTGATTGAAGCCCGTGAGTGCGGAAGGGGTTTCGAGTAAGTCGAAGCGGACTTCGGGAAGTTTTTGAACCACGTCTTGGTAGTTATCAACTTTAGCGACGAGGTTGCCTGAGAGGTAACCGCCTGCCATCGGTGTGATGGCTTCAAAGGTGGCTTGGGGTAGGCCCAGGTTTTCGATTTCGTGTGGGCGGAAGTTACGAACAAAATTGGGGTCCGATGTGGCGTAGAGTTGGCCGGTGATTTCGATACCATTATTCGTTACGCCTGAAATTTCGCCGGTCGCAAAACTGCGGCTACGTCCGGGGGTGCGACTGAAGGCGTCGAGTTCAAGCGTTCCTCCGTCATTGATGAAGCCGGCTTGGAAGTTGCCGTGCCAAGGGTTGGACTGCGGCGATTCCTTCCGATTGTCGTATTTGACGGCAGGTCCGAATAGGAAGCCTGAGTGACCGTAGTAATCCAGCAAGGCGCCAAGCCAGAGTGATTTATTGTCGGTCTGGCGAACGAGTGTGGTGGTCCGCAGGTATCGGCCTTGGGCGTCGCGTGACCCGGTGTCTAAATGTAACTCGTAAGGAATATCGCGATAGCCGTCTTGTCCGTAATACGGTAAATAAAAGAACGGCATTCCCATGAGGCGCGGGGTGACTCCTTTGAAGGTGAGCCAATTGTCTTTCTCGGAAAAATGCACTTCGCTGATACCGAGCGACATGCCGTATTTTTGCGGCTCGTTATTCCACAGGCGAACCCCGCTCATCGTCTTATCACCTTTTTCTAAACGCAACTCATCGGCGGTGAAATAAAATGGATTGCGACCAAACTTAACATTTTTCGCCACTACGAGATCGGCCTTCGGATCGAGCATGACTTGCTCGCCCATGATGCGCAGATTCTTGGTGGTGTAGATGACATCGCCTTCGGCGAGTACAGTTCCGTCAACGGAGTTGAGGCGAATTTTTTTAGCAGATAGGTGTGCGCCGTTGGCTTCAAAGGTGGCGTCGATCGCAATTAAAACTTTACCGTTTTCTTCGTAGGTAAAACTTTCACCCTGTACGTTAGGCGGAATGGGTTTGTTCTCTGCAACGGGGTCGGCCGCAATAACCGTCAGGGCAATTCCGAAGGTGGTAGCGAGAGTCCAAAAGGGGCGGCCGAGCATTTGCTTATGAGACTTAACGCTTGGGGCATTCTCTCAAGTATTTTCGGGCAATGTGCGCTTGCGGCGGCAACCTAGATATGGATTGTCAAACCATGCCAGTGCCTCCTGCAGATTTTAAGCCCCTTTTGCAGGGCTTGGAGGCCTGCCCGCACCGTGTTCTAGGTCTCCATCCGCTGGCGGATGGGGGGTCGGTAGTCCGGGCCTTCCTGCCCGGAGCTGTGGAATGTCGGCTGCTGAAGGACAAGGAGGCTAAGGGGATTGTCATGGAGCGCCTCGACTCGGCTGGCTTATTTGCAGCGACCCTTAAGGAGTCGGCCCCATTTCATTATCAATATAAAGTTACCTATGCCGACGGGACGGCTCAAACCATTCAGGACCCTTACCGTTTTTTGCCTACGCTAAACGAGCAGGATTTATTTTTAATCGGTAAGGGCGATAACCATCAATTACACCATAAGCTCGGGGCTAGCCTGCGTACCATTGATGGTGTGCGTGGTGTTGCCTTCGCGGTTTGGGCTCCATCGGCACGACGGGTTTCATTGGTTGGTGATCATAATTTATGGAACGGAAAGAGTCACCCGATGCGGACGCTGGGTGCTTCGGGGATTTGGGAATTATTTGTTCCCGGACTAGAAGCAGGGGCGCGTTATAAATTTGAGATTGTAGGCCCGCAGTCGGCCGCACCATTTATTAAAACGGACCCGTATGGTTTGCAGTTTGAAGCCTCGCCGCACCACGCGGCAATCGTGACCGACATTTCTGAGTTTGTTTGGACGGATGCGGAATGGTTGGCGCAGCGCCGTCGACAGCAGACGCGCCAACAACCCGTTTCCGTTTATGAAGTTCACTTAGGTTCTTGGCGACGAAAGTTGGAAAGTGGTAATCGCGTTCTGAGCTATCGAGAGCTGGGCACGGAGCTCGCTGAGTACTGTCAAAAACAAGGTTTTACGCATGTGGAATTGATGCCGCCCGCGGAATACCCGTTCGATGGTTCTTGGGGTTATCAGGTCACAGGTTTCTACGCCCCGACACATCGCTTTGGTTCACCGCTCGATTTCATGAAGTTCGTCGATACTTTGCACCGTGCAAATATCGGCGTGATTGTCGATTGGGTGCCGGCGCACTTTCCGCGCGATACTTTTGCTTTGGCGCAATTTGATGGGACGCACTTATACGAGCACGCCGATCCGCGTCTGGGCGAGCATCCCGATTGGGGTACGCTAATTTTTAATTATGGCCGACACGAGGTGCGTGGATTCTTGGTGGGCGCAGCTTTATCATGGTGCGAGCGCTTCCACATTGACGGCTTACGTGTCGATGCGGTGGCCTCGATGTTGTATTTAGATTACTCGCGTAAAGCGGGCGAGTGGTTGCCCAATCGGCACGGCGGACGTGAAAACTTAGACGCGATTGAATTTCTGAAGCAAATGAATGCCTTGGTGCACTTGTATCACCCGGGAGTGATTACGATTGCGGAGGAGTCGACTTCTTTCCCTGGCGTAACGAAGTCGGTCGAAGAAGGTGGACTGGGTTTCGATTACAAATGGAACATGGGCTGGATGCACGA
>CAIVVQ010000176.1 GCA_903909465.1 uncultured Opitutia bacterium
CCAATTTCAAAAACACCGACGAGGCTCAGTCCGAGTGTGATCATGAGAATGCATGTCAGCAGGACGAAGCCAGGTGACTGCATTTGGAAACCCCAGCCGAGAGAATTGCCGCTGGATTTTAAGGCGACGATGAGCAGGGCGAGTGATAAGAAACTTATAATCACACCCAAGGTGTAAAGTAACCCGTGGATGATGACGGTGCGTCGGGCGGCGCCGGATTCTTGGGTGAAGCCAAGAACTTTAAGTCCAAGCATCGGGAAGACGCAGGGCATTAAATTTAAGAGCACGCCACCACCGAAAGCGAAGATGAGCCAGACGAGGTAGGAATGGGTGGTAGAAGAAGGGCTGGAGTTAGGGGGGTTGGTGGAATGGATGGCGTTAACGATTTCAGTTCCCGTAAGTAACTCGGAGAAAATAATTGGCGACTGATTCGGTTTTAAGAGAACATTGAAGGGGATACCTTCACGTCCGTATTTTTTGAGCTCTTGGGCGATAACTGGATCCTTCTTGGTCCAATCGGCGTGTAATAGTACGATGTTATTTTGCTGAAGGGCGGCGATGACGTCGGATTGATGGTAGACGCGTTTGTTTACCTGACACGTCGCACACCAGCGGGCGGTGAAGTCGAGGTAGACGGTTTTACCAGCTGCAATCGCAGCGGCTTGGGCGTCGGGTGACCAGGTGCCCCAATTTAATTCGGTGGATGAGGTGCTCGAGTTGGAAAGCGTGGAACTGATAGCTTTGTTTTCTAACTCGACATGGATACGGCGAAACCTGCCGATGCTATCGGTGGTGACAAAATAAAGGGAGTCGGATGTTGGCGGCTCAGTCGCGTCAGCTAACGAGAATTTTTTTGTTCCGGCGGAGGATGGTTGTTTAGCGGTAGCCGTTGGACTAATGAAATTCTTTTCGGGAAACCAGACCTGCTGGTATTCGTCGGTCGATTTAACCGTAAGGGTTTGATTACTAACGCGTCCGTTTAAATTAATGATGGGCTGCAGCTCGGCGTAGAGTTTAGGGTTAAAAGAAACGGCGTTAGCGTCCTCGCCGAGTTTAAGGGTAAGGCTTACGTCTTTTTCCTGCGGGTAGCAGCCGCCTTCATTGCATTCTAGCCATTCGGCATGGCCCTTGAGGGTGATGGAAGGTGGAGAGTCTTTAGGGACGGTCGCTTCAAAGATGAGCAAGGTTTCGCCGCTATGAACAAAATTAATAACACCACTGAGGTCGAGCAGCTCAGGGCCTGGCCAGACTATTGGGCCGGGTGCAGTGCCCGCTTTATCGGTCCATTTAATAATTGGGGGTGTGCCGGCGTCGCCGGGATTCTTCCAATAAATGTGATAGTGTGGATCGCACTTAAACCGAAGGGCTAACTTAATTTTTTCTCCCGCAATAATTCTCGGAGATAAGTTTACTAAATCGACCTCTGAGTGAACGGCTGCGTGCGCAGGTTTTACTAATCCCAAGAGACCAATCAAGATGAGCGAAAGATAGCGCATGCGGTAAAAGCTTACGGAAAACTAGCAACAGCCGCCACCCGGAGTGCATTTTTTGGGAATACAAACATCGGGAGCTAAGCAGTCGGCTTTAATCGTTCCAAGAAGCACTACGACGTTACCATCTTCAATCACTCTACCAAGGACTGGAAAGGCAGTGAGGAAGGGTAAGTCGCATTCGACTTCCAGGGGGAGGTCGGTTGAGCCAAGTAAATCGGTGCCGCGATTAAGAATCTCTAAGCACTTAGTGACGTTGACTCGGTGATCGGTGTCATCGGCTGCCCAGAGTTGAAGGCGTGCAGAAACTTGGGTACGAATGGTACCGCCACAATCGATTAACTTTTTTTCGACACGTGCGACCTCAGTCAAGTGTAGGTGAATAGGGGTGAGACTGCCGGTGGGAAGTTTGAAGCGCAGTCCGAGCATTGGATAAACTCCGAGCTGACGGCGGAAATCGGCAAAGGTGAGGACAAGGGGTTTATCGAAGCTCATTTAATAATTATGGGGCATAGTTGGCAGTTGGGCAAGGGGCATGGCTAGGAAAGGTGCAAAAGTGGAAATCATCCCCATGTCACCGTGCCCACCTGTCCCTAACCCTTCAACTGACAGGGCAGGAGGGCGGCGTCTTTCATACCGTGGATAATTTTCTTATCCGCTGGGCAGAAGGTTGAGAGGATGCCGGAGATTTCAACGGTGTCGCCATCGACAAAGAAATAGGGGCAGAGTCGCACGCGACCTTCGGCGCTGTGAATGCTGCCATCGTTAGCGTAGACTGGATGCGAGATGCGTGAGGGCTTGTGGTACTCTTGCAGAATGTGGAACGTTTCGTTTTCAGGATCCAGTGCGCGTTCGATCGCCTCGAGCCATTCTTCGCGTGAGACATCGCTGCCGAGGGTGACACTGCGAGCGCCCCAAGCGGTTTCGTGGAAGCCACTGGCTTTGATGATGAAGTTGCGTTCGCGTTGAGAAGCTTCGGCCAGTTCGGTCCACTCGCGGATGGGTCGACCGTTGACTTGTGGGGCATGTAAAACTGCCGTGGGTGGAAGGTCGGTGCGTTCGATGATCCAAGTCTTAGGAACGATGCGGAAGAGGGCTTCGAGGTGATTTTCAGGAAGGTTTTCTTTCCAGAACTCGGCGAGCATCGGGTGATGCAGTAAGGCTAGGCCTAATTTCTCTTCCTGGTAGGCCTTCATCGGTGGCGTCAGAATAACTTTACCTGATTCGACCCCATTGAAAATGCCGTCGGCGCCTTTGACATTCGCGAGGTCGAAGAGCTCGAAGAAGCGATAGATGAGGTCGACTTTTCGTGGAGCACCATCAACCGGAATGAAAGACTCTTCACCCATCTGCATGATTTGTGTGGGATCGACGACGTGGACGTCGTGTCCGAGCGAGCGAAGTTTTTCGCCGAGCCAATCGAACTCAGGACGATAAGTGGCGGACTCTTCGCTGACAACAATGGCGACGAGTGGGAAGCGATGTTCTGGCGTTAATCGTTTGAGTGCACCAAAAAATCTTTCGGGCATGGCGGTGGCGCCGATGAGATTGGGGAAATCCTCAGCGTAGACCTCGTTGAGGTAAGCGGTCAGTCCGATGCCGCCTGGGACGCTGTCGAGTTCGGTCATTGTGAAGCCTTGATCCGTGATTAAGAGGTCGGGGCGAAGGACGACAGGGCATTGGCCTTTAACGGAACGGTGACGTCCGTGTTCGATGAGGCCGGCTGGCTTATAACGATCGAGGTATTCGGAAACCCACTTTGCGTGGACATCGCGATTGCGGAGAATTTTCTTATCGGTGAAGGACCGAACGTAGAGTCGTTCGAGCGCGCGGTGGTAACTGAGGCAAGCGGCACCGATAACTTTAAGGTCTTTGAGTTGGGCTTCGGAGATCGGCCAAGGCTCCGGCGAAAGTTTCCAGATTTTCTCAGCGAACAGGGGCGGCTCGAGTAGCTTGCGACGGAGAACTTCTTGGGAGGGCATCGGGTTAGTCCTCGATTTTTATATCTTTATTACGGGTGCGGGGTCCGCCGGCACGGAGCCAACCGTTGATGAACGCATCGATATCGCCATCCATGACCGCTTGGATATTGCCCGTTTCCACGCCGGTACGAAGGTCTTTCACCATCTGGTAAGGTTGGAAGACGTAGGAGCGGATTTGATTGCCCCAACCGATGTCGCCCTTTTCGCCGTAATACTTCTCCATTTCAGTGCGTTTATCGTCGATGGCTTTTTCGTAAATGCGGGCGCGGAGGATTTTCATCGCGAGGGCACGGTTTTTAACCTGGGAACGTTCGCGTTGGCAGGCCACAACGAGCCCTGTAGGGATGTGAGTCAACCGTACCGCGGATTCGGTTTTATTCACGTGTTGGCCGCCTTTACCGCTGGAGCGGTAGACGTCGACGCGGAGATCTGCCTCATTAATTTCGATTTCAATATCGTCATCGATTTCAGCTACGACGTCGACTGAGGCAAAGGATGTGTGACGGCGTGCATTAGCATCGAATGGCGAAATGCGGACGAGTCGGTGGACGCCGCGTTCGGCTTTAATATAACCGTAGGCGTTGGGTCCTTCGATGCGGAAGGTCGCTTGGCTAATGCCCGCACCGTCGCCTTCGGCGACATCTTCGATTTCAACTTTGAAACCGCGGCGCTCTGCCCATCGGGTGTACATGCGGAAGAGGAGGTCGGCCCAATCATTGGACTCGGTGCCGCCAGCGCCCGCTTTCACGGTGACGATGGCGTTGGATTTATCGTGGAGGCCGGAGAGGAAGGAGGCGATTTCGAGATCGGCCACTTCGAGAATGAGGTCGGCTGCGGATTTCCTTAACTCTTCCATCTCCGCATCGGCCGAACCATCGGGCGATTCGGCAATGATTTCCGCTAGGGTTTTAGCATCTTCGAGTTTACGACGGAAGGCGACGTGAGGGGCAACGACAGTTTTATAACTATTACATTCTGAAATTACTTTCTGGGCAGACTTTTGGCTGTCCCAGAAATTCGCCGCCGTCATCTGGTTTTCGAGCTGTGCAATTTGAGCCTGTTTGCCGGTGACATCTAGGAATTTCCAAAGGTGACCCGAACGACGTTCGACCTCATCGAGTTGGCTGCGGATTTCAGGCTGAATGTACATGTAGCGTTAAGTAAATGGGTGAGACGAAAGGTGGAATGATAGATACCGAGGGTTAAGCGTTTATTCAATGGCATTATGGCGTGTGGGGTGTGCTTAATTTAATCGTTATACGTATGATTTATTATGGTCGCACTTGCACCGTGGGCGATGTGGGGCATACCTTCTGGCATGTCGTACCTTGAAGGGTTGAGTTTCGCTCAAATAGCTGGACCTACGCCGGAGCGCTGGGTTTTGGCGAACGGCCTCGAGGTGTTATACACTCAAAGACCTGGCATTGGGCTGTGTACGGTGCAGGCATGGGTTAGAACCGGCAGTGCGCATGAAGGCAAGTGGGAGGGCTCGGGCATTTCACATTACCTGGAGCACATGGTATTTAAGGGTACGGGCCGATTCACCAATCGCGAGCTGACGGAATCCATTCACCGATCGGGTGGTAATTCGAACGCCTACACCACTTTTGATCGAACGGTTTATTATGTGGATGCACCTGCGGAAGGATTTGAAATCGCGATGGAGGCAATTTCGGAAATGGTATTTGATCCACTCATCACCGATGCCGATGCGAAGATGGAACGTGAAGTGATTTTGCGTGAGATCGCCATGCGCGATGATGAGCACGATAGTGTCTTAGCAGAAAATGTACTGTTGGAGACTTTTCGTAATCACCCCATGCGTCACCCGATTATTGGGCATAAAGAATTATTTGTACGGATTGCACCGGATGATTTGCGGGCTTACCATGCGGGTCGATACGCCCCGAGTAATGTTGTCTTAGCCATTGGTGGCTCGATGGATGTTGAAGCCGTCATGGCGTCGTCGGAACGATGGTTTGGCCGCTTTAATCGTCGACCCGTACTCGAGCATGTCCCTGCCTTTGAGCCGCCGCAGGGCGGCGTGAGACGAGTCGAATTAGCCCGTGATGTGGCGACGACTAAGGGTGTAGCGGCATGGCGTATTCCAGGGTTTTTTGCAAAGCACCGCATGGAACTCGATTTGTTTCTGGGCGTGTTGGGCAGCGGTAATAGTTCGCGACTTTGGGATGAGTTAAGAGAAAAGCGTCGACTGGTTGATTCCATCGATGCACAGGCGATGGGGCTTTCCGATGTGGGCGTGGCCTGGCTGGGTTGGATTGGGAATGAACAGGTGGATGCCACGGCGGTGGAAGCTGCGATGATGGAAGTCATCGATGATTTACTTCAAAAAGGAGTCAGTGATGCCCAATTTGAAAAAGTCCGTCGACAGAGTGTCGTGGCGATGGTCAACGGACAAAAAAGTATCCATTCGGCGACCAGTCGTTTTGGTTATGCCTCATGTGTCGGGTATGACATCGGTTGGCCGATGCGCAGCGTGGAGCAATTAGCCAAGGTTGACGTCAGGGGTCTGACGAAAGTGGCACGCGATTGGCTTAAGCCTAACTCAGTTACGCTGGCGACGATGCACAAGAAAAAGGCGGCAGTGGCTAATGCAGCGGTCGCGGTAAAGCAGCCGTCAGAAGCATTTGAAGTGGTGAAGCTCGATAATGGAATTCGTGTGATTCTCCAGGCAGATGATTCGATCCCGAAAGTCGGCTTTGGTTTGTTTGTTGAAGCCGGAACGGCTTATGAGCCAGCGGATAAACGAGGGCTGACTGGTTTACTTTCAACGATGTTTGCGCGTGATACGATTCAGCACACGCGACAAGAGGTCGCCGAAACGGTCGATCGGCTGGGTGCAACTTTTAATGACATGAGCTCACAGTTAACCTGTGGTTTATGGGGCGAGGCGTTGAGTTCGGATTTTGCAACGATTGCTGAATTGGTGAAGAATGGTGTGTTATACCCGAAATTATTGCCGGATTGTTTCACGCAAGAAAAAGCAGCAGCGCTCACGGGCTGTCGTGAATCTTTAGACGACATTGTGGAGAAGGCGCGGGTTAAGCTCTTGGAACAATTCTTTGGCGATCACCCCTTGGCGGTGGATCCAATGGGAACTCCCGAGACCTTGTCAGCGCTGACCGTTGGCGATGTCGCTGCCTTGCACCGTCGGATTGTGGTTCCCGATAATATGGTTATCGGTATCAGCGGTAATTTTGATCGGAAGGTTGTGATGGATTTCGTGAATCAGCATTTTGCGGTTTTACCCAAGCAACTCTTTCATGCCAGCGTGCTGCCGGCGCATGCGCCTAAGCCAGCTAACCGCGAAAAAATGGAAGCAACGGGTGAGCAGGCGGTCGTGTGCCTAGCGTTTCCGCATAGTGGATTCGGCCCCGAGGCAGTCACCGCTGCTAATGTCACCGAAGAGCTACTGAGTGGCATGGCCAGCGGCTTATTCCATCGTGTGCGGGAGGAGAAGGGCCTGGCTTATTTCGTGGGTGCTACCCGAGTGGAGACCCGAGACCTGGGAATGTTTTACCTTTATGCCGGCACAGCTTCAGAGGCAACGGAGCAGGTAGTGGTCGAGATGAAGGGCGAGTTGGAGCGTCTGCGTAATGGGGAATTTAAACCTAATGAAATTGAAGATGCCAAACGACGCATGCGCGTGGCCCGTAGACAAGGTCGACAATCTGCAGGGAGTCGCATGCAAGGTGCCATCACGCGAGAGCTGGTGGGCATGGGCGCTAATTTTGATAGCGAATGGGAACGTCGCATGAACTTGACCAATGCTAAAGAAGTGCAGTCGTACGTGGTGAAGTACCTTCACTCCCGATTTGCCCAAGAGTTGATTGTGACCCCGAAGAAAGTTTAGCGCACTTTCAGTTTCTCTTGCGCAATGTAGGCTGAAATCAGTCCGGGTATCGCGAGGAAAAGTGTAAGTATAAAATACTTCGGGTAGCCGAGTTGATCGCTGAGTGAGCCGGCCCACAAACCAGGAATATAAACTGAGAGAATGGCGATGGTGGAGAGCAGGGCGTAGCGTACAGCCGCATGCGCACCTTTAGCCACTTGCATCATGGCCAGGATGAGGGCGCAGATGCCGGCACCGAAAGCAATGTATTCAACCAAGAAGATTGAACTCACGGTGACGATGGATTGCACAGGGTTAAATGCGAGCCAGGTTACGCCGATGAGTGGGAGGTGCATGGTGAAACCCAAGGGTAGGATTGATCGCTCCAGTCCACGCTTGGAAATAATCCAGGAGCCAATCAGGCCGCCGATGGCTAGTCCGAGGATAGCGGTGGTGAGTCGCATGACGGCGTACTGCTCATTGTTTAGTTCCAGTCCGCCGTGGGTATGACTGTCTAAGGAGAAAAGTGGGACGATGCGAATGAGGTGCACTTCGCTCAAACGGTAGAAGATGATGAGTCCGATGAGTGCGGGCGTGCGTTTATCGCGAACAAGATCAGAAAGTGACGAAAAGATTTCGGATAAGGTCTGGCGCGGGGTTGAAAGCTTGGGTGGCTCAATGGCTTCATGCTTGAAACCAAAAACCATGAGGCCACCCACAATTAATGTTATGATCGCTGCCACGTTGAGCGAAATGCTCCAGGCATTGTTAATGGAATGACTGCTTGTGAGTGCGTGGCCCGCAAGCCAGATGACGCCCGGTCCGGCAAGTACTTGCCCCAGTTTAGAGGAAAAGCTTAGCAGGCCTGAGTGATTGGCACGCTGCTTGTCATTCAGTGATGACACGTAGTAACCATCGAGAAGGAAATCATAGGCTGCGGAGCACAGGCTGAGTAGGGCGAGGGTGAGGGCGATTGCCAGTGTGCTGTAATCTGAGGGCGAAATAAAATAGGCTAAACTAAAAAGTAGGGCAGTGATTGCGGTTTGAAAAATAACAATCGTAGTACGTGTGCGACCCCAGAGCGTGAGGACGGGTGCCCAAAATATTTTTAGTGCAACGATGAAGCCGAGAAGGCTGACTGTCTGCGTGATGGTGTGGTTAGTGAGGCCGGCGTTCTTGAGTGCGACCGGAAGGGCCTCGTCCCTGATTGCGGCAGGTATGGTTTGAAATAGGAAGCCGGCAAAGACCCAGAGCCAAACTTTACGTTGGCTGTGTCCGTTGATTGCCCCTTCGTGCATTGAGGGAATTAGGCTTTGCCGCCTAATTGCTCGCGACCGTAGGCATCAATCGAGCGAAATAGTCCGTCAAAGAATTTGGCGACCGTAATATTTAAACCGAGCAGTTCTTCGTCGGTGAGCTCAAGTACTTCACCGGGTTTAAAGGTGCGGTAACTATCGGCGAGCTTGGTGGTTTTAGCGGGGACGCCCGAATTTTTGGTTACACCTGAGGCAGAGGGTTCGACGGGGGGGCCATCGATCTCTTTCATCGCTTTAAATTCAAGGGTAAGTGAGCCGTCGGGTGAAATATCATCGTTGGTGACCAAACCACCGCGAACCAGAACGCGAAGGGCAGCAGCGATGCTGAAGACACTGTCTTCAAGGTCGCTGATGATATCAAAAGTCTCTTCCATCGCGTTGAACTTATCTTGTAAATTCATCCGCGCGAATTCTGCATGCTTTTCGCCGACCACACGATCGTTGTCGGGTGTGCTCGCGGTGTTACGTCCGCGAGTTTTGATCAGTAAGCAAAGCAAGTGGCATTGATTGAGGCATTCGGATGACAGGGCGAGAAGGTCATTCATGCTGGTGCGCAGGAGGAGTCCGCGCGAATAGGCGACCATTTGGTCGTGTGGTAAATGTACGGATGGCGCGGGCATGACGCGCGACACATTGGAGAAGTATTCATATGCCTTGGGGTCGGCTGAGCGAATGCCCGACAAGGTGAAGGCCAACATGTCGTGTTGGCGTTGGAGTGCGGTTAAGAAATTACGATTAATATTCTGAAGGGAGATGACGTTTTCTTCAGAGTCGGATTCAGGCTGTGACATGTGGAAATGCGTTAAGCGTTAGCGGGTGGAGTAGGGTCGTCAGATTTTGCGTGGCGGGCACGTTTGCGAGCGAGAAATCCATCTACACGCGGTTTAGGCGTAGAGGCAATCCAGGCAATTGCGATGGGCGCAGCCGTGGCAAGGTCGAGGGCGGGGCGGGTGGTGAGACCCGGGAAGCGGTAGCAGTGCTCAATGCGAGGAATCAAATCGGCGTCGATTTCACTACCTGATACCAGGAGCGCGATGTGTCTTCCGGGAACGCGTACGGGTGTGCCCAAATCAATTTTACGTCCCACGGCTGGAGACAGGCCGACCACGCAGCATTTTTCACTAACCAATTTAAGGAGCCCGCCGAGGGCGGCCGCGTGCATGATGCGAACATGTTCCATGGCGCCGCCAGCGAGGTGCCAGACGTCGGGATTGAAAGACAATTGAGTGGTGGTCGAAGACAGTAAGAGGCGTTGGATGCCGAAGGCACTCATGGCACGGGCGATGGCAGCCAGGTCGGCGGGGCGGGTGACGCGATCGGCGATGACTACGGTCTCATGAGTTTCGCGCCACTCTGTAAAATCGGCTACGCGTACATGTCCGGGGTCAGGTCGGAAGGTGAGGGCGCAGACATCATCGCAGTGTGCTTCGGCGAAGTGTGAAAGGTCGTCGACGGATGAGGTACGAAATTTTACACCCAGCGCTTCGAGTTTTATAATGTGCGGTGAGAGCGCAGGCACATGGGCAGGCGCCGCATGAATCTCACGAAGGGATTTCGGATGATGTTCGATACAAGCCAGGACGGCTGCGAGTCCGCGGAGGACAAGTCGATTGGGATTGGCTTCAGAGTGGCTCACGGGATTCGGCCTTCATCAAAGTCGATCATGTCGGCAAAGGAAAGGACATCTGTACGATCGAGTGCGCCCATTTTACGTTTAGCATCATTTAGAGCCTCGCGACCCATCTCACTCATGCCTTTTTGGACCAATTCGCGATTCCAGACGTGGACCCGGCGATCAGTGGGGAAAAGTTTGAGGAGGCGTGCATCGAGATCGGCTTCATCGGTGGCTTCTTTGACACAGGTAATGACCTGCTCAGGGTCGACACTGAGGTGTAAGCAGAGGAAACGATCAAAGCCCTTACAGAAATTCCGTTGATAGGATTTCGGGAGCTCACCGCGTAAGTGTTTACGAATTTTTGCAATGAAGCGCGGCAGGTAAAGCAGACCAGTGGAAGGGTCGGGGATGTATGCTGAAGGTAAATCGTAGCAAATCTCCCCAGTGGCTTCGCTGAAGCCGTTGGGTCGAGTTGATGGAGTGTCGCTCATGGCAAAGTTTTGGAGAGGGCTTGGAGTAAGGCTTGGCTTATTTCGGCGGAAGCCAAACTAAGGTTAGTCGATTGTTGTTCGACAAATGCCTTAGGCGAGCTGGCGCGTTTACTGCGCCAAGTGCCTTGACCCTGAGTTAGGGTATCACCAGCGGAAGTTTCAATCCGGTAATTAATTTGAAGTATAGTTGCATCGTCATTAACACCAAACTGCATCACATCGAGCATTAGGACGACATGTGCGTCGGAGGGGGCGGAGGTGCTATAGGGCAGGCCCGTAATTTGTGTCAGGTTATGGCCGACGACATCGCTGATGGCACGATCGAGGCTATAAAGCCATCGCTGAGAATCATCGATGGCGGTTTTACCTCTGATCTCGTTGATGACAAGGGTGGGGCGTCGGACAGCGGCAGGAATTGAAGCACGTGGAATGAAAACGACAGGCGAAGCTTTGGACGCGGCAACGGTCGGGGTGTTGAATTGGTGAAAAGTAACTGCGGTGCTTTTCTTATCAAAAACAATACAGCCAGATAGCGTTAGAGCGACTGATGTTAAATATATAAATTTTCTCACGGGTTAGCTTTCTCAGTTTTGATTTCAGTAGATTCTTTGGTGCCGCGACCCTGAATGATGGTTTCAGGATTACGCTCTAAGAAGTCGGCCAACGAACGAATACCCGCGGCGGCCTCGGAGACATCGGCCAGGGCGGCATCGAGTTCACGGCGAGTGGGCGAACCAGCTTTGGTGAGGGCACGAACATTTTCAGCGGCCTCATTGAGACGGTCGAGGGCTTTGCGGCCTGAGGTGGCCATCGCTTTAATGTCATCGGCAACAGGATCGACCTTGGTGTTAAAACGTTTCACTAATTCATCGACCGACTGCATGGCGGTTGAAAAATCGGTGATGGCTTTATTAATGGCTGGATCGCTGGTGATGCGCGCAATGTTATCAGACGCGGTGACGAGGTTGTTATTAATTTTAGTAAACTCGATTTGCGAGGCACCTTGATCAATGCGTGTGAGGATAGAGTCGACCTTCTTGGTGATGCTTACGAAATCGACACGGCTGAGTTGTTCCAAGGTTTGAGAGACCGCCTTGGTGAGGGCGCCTAGGTTAGATGGGAGGGTAGGGATTTCAGGTTGTTCGCCACGCAGGTCGTGCAGCTTGAAGGCGGTGTCGGGGAAATAATCCAGCTCAACGTAAAGCACCCCGGTGATGACGGATTGCTGTTGGAGTTTTGCACGTAGCCCTTTTTCAATGGAGGTACGTAGGCCGGATTTATCAACCAGTGCTTGGTCGAGTCCGCGACGCGTTAAGAGGTCGGGCGTAAATTCCATGACGACGGGGATGGAATAATCGGAAGGTGCTTGATTAGCGGTACGTAGGAGGACTTGGGAAACTTTTCCGATGGTGACACCGCGAAACTTAACGGGCGCGCCGATGTCGAGTCCGCTAACGGAATCTTGAAAGTAAGCGAGGGCGCTTGGTTTAACTCCCGAGAACGAACCGGCACCCAGCAGGATGAATGCGAGGGTGAAGAGGATGATACCTCCGACCACGAAGGCGCCGATTAAGGATTTATTGGCGGAGCGTCGCATGCTTAGGAGATTTTAATTTGGCTGAAGAAAGCGGAGGCTTTCGGGTGGGAGCCGGGTTGGAGGAAATCTTTGGGTGGTGCGTAGGCGCCCATCGTGCCCGTGTCGGAGTCGAGGTAAACGCAGAAGTCGGCGGTACGCAGGATACTCGGGACCTCGTGGCTCACTAGGACAATAGTAGTACCGAATGATTCGCGAACTTTGAGGATAAGTTCGTCCAGTCGGGCTGAGCTGATGGGGTCGAGTCCGGCACTGGGTTCATCGAGGAAAATAATTTCAGGATCAAGGGCCATGGCGCGGGCGATACCTGCACGCTTGGCCATACCACCACTGACTTCAGAAGGTAATTTATCCATGGCTTCGGCCAAGCCGACGAGGGCTAATTTATATTCAGCGAGCTGTCGGATTTGCAGATTACTGACACCGAGAAATTCACGCATCGGCATTTCCACATTTTCCCTTAAGGTAAGTGAGGAGAAAAGTGCGGAGCCTTGGAAGAGGAAGCCAGATCGTCGCAAGGTCATCTCGCGTTGTCTTACTTGTGCTTCGGTTACCTTGATGCCAAGTAATTCGCATTCTCCGGAGAGCGGTTCGTCGAGGCCGCCAAGCACACGCATGAGTGTGCTTTTACCGCAACCGCTGGGCCCAACAATCGCTAGAATTTTTCCTGCTTCCAAAGAAAAATTGATATCACTCATGACCGCTTTGTCATTATAGCCGACGCATAAATTGCGACTGATGAGAATGGAGGAATTCATCATCTTAGAAATTATAGAGGTTAAAGATGACCGCGAAGATTGCGTCAGCGATAACGATGAGCGTGATGCCTAGGACGGCGGCCGAGGTGGCGGCGTTACCGACACCCAGGGCGGAGCGTTGGGCAACATAGCCACGGTAGCAACCCGCCCAGGCGGCGATAAAGGCGAAGGCGAATGATTTGATAAACCCAACCAGGAAGCTCTTAAACGTAATGGCGCGAATCGCCTGAGTGAGGTATTGTTCGATGCTTAAGTCGCCTGCACAGGCCACTATCATGCCCCCAAATACGCCCACGAAGGTCGCGAAGAGGCTGAGCAATGGCACCATCAGGGTGACGGCCAAAATGCGAGGTACGGCAAGGTATTCTACAGGACTAATGCCGAGGGCTCGAAGGGCGTCGGATTCTTGACTCACATTCATGCTGCCGAGTTGTGATGCGAATGAGGTAGACGTGCGACCGCACGCGATGATGCCGGTCATGAGTGCGCCCATCTCACGGGTCATAGCGAGGGCGACGAGGTTAGCGACGTAGACCGTGGCTCCGACTTGACGGAGTTGGATTAGGCCGACGTAGGCCATGATTAATCCGGTCAGGAAGCCGAGCAGCATGACGATGGGCAATGCATCGACGCCGGAGGTTTGAAGCTGTAGGGCGAAGTCGTTCCAATTGACACGGCCGCGTCCAATGAGTGTGCGAAATAAGCCGACGGCGGTTTGTCCAATGTGATCCATGGCACGTTGCCACGAAGAGAAACTTTCGATGCCCCAAACTCCAAAGCGCTCGATAAATCCCGGGGGAGAGGTCGGCGATTCCCAGATGGTTGATTTCTCGGCGAGGTTGTAAAGTGATTGAAGGCGCGGGGGGAGTCGACTGATGTCGATCTGTCGGACGTTTTTAAAATTCTGAAAAAGCCAAGCAGGCAGGGAAGAGTCGAAATCGCCCAAGTTGTCAGGCACGAGGCAGACTTTATCGCCTTTGAATATGAGATTAGGTACCGCAGACTCGATGCTCCAATTTCCACTAATCGTCACCCTTGTGGTTCCGTCAGAGAGTATTTCTGCCAGGGCACTAGAGCGTGAATTGGGATCGTGCGACATCCTGATAGTCAGATACTTGGGGAATCGATAGTTCACAAGCAGAAAGGCATTGTCCCCTTTGCCGAACCGTTGTTTGCTCAACCCTCTTTTGATGCGTAAATTCTTACTTACATTGTTGGCGGCGAAAGCCGTGGCGCAATCGGGGTTAGATTTGCCGATGGAGACAGCGGAACCACATGGTGCGGTGATTTCGTTGATTGAGGAAAACGATAAATTCGGGGCCTTTAAATCGGATCGGTATTACACGCAGGGCTTACGCTTGGCGGTGCAAATGGATCCACACGCTTATTTTGCGGTTACCCAGGAAATTAATACACCCTTTGATACCAGTAATCCGAATCCGCCTGACACCGATTTGCCTTATTCGGGCGTTTTATATTTTTCATACGGTTACGGTAAGGTGTTGGAGCGCGAAGGCAGGCGTGACTGTTTATTCTCTGTGGAAGGTCAGCTGGGAGTGACTGGCCCAGACTCAGGCGCGGAAACGGTACAAAATCGTTTCCACCAGTTGATTGGGACGGACCAAGTTAAGGGCTGGGGCACACAGATTCCGAGTGAGCCGGTCGCGAATGTGAACGTTGAGTTTCGTCGTCGCTTTTCAATTAGTCCGGTGGAGTACCCAATACGGGATTTGATTTTACGTGGCGCCTTTCAGGCTGGGACTATCAGGACCGAAGCAATTCTTGGATCACAAATCCGTTGGGGCTGGAATTTAGACCAATCCTGGGGGCAGGGGACAATTCGCCACTCGAATGCCTATAACCCCGACTTCGATGGTAAGGGTGTTTACCCTGCTAATTTCTCATCTTGGTTCTTTGCCGACACGCAGCTCGAAGTCGTACTTCGTAACTATGCGACAAATGGTACGAATTTCCGCGAGTCCCGCCAGGTAACCAATCGCCCGGTGGTTTTGCAGTTCATGGTGGGCGCCACGGTTAATATTTACCGCATGACGGTCGCGTATTACATGGCCTACCGAACCAAAGAATTTGAGACCCAAGCTAAAGCTCAAAGCTTCGGCGGATTCAAAGCTGATATTAAATTCTAAAATGAGAAATATTGCTGTAGTTGATTTAGGTTCGAATTCCTTTAAGGTGTCAGTGGTGGATGTGGTGCAACAGAAAGAGTTGGGGCGTCTCACGGAGTCGATTCGCATCTTTCCGGAAAATGAGGCGCAAACCACTTTGTCGCCGGAAAAGATAAAATTAGCGACCGAGGCAGTGGGTCGTCTGGTGGCTTTTGCCCGTGAAAAAGCAGCGGATAAAATCGTCCTTCTGGGTACGAGTGCCTTGCGTGAGTGTACTAATCGGGAAGATTTCTCACGGGCACTACAATCGACTACTGGGCTATCCTTGTTAACGGTTTCTGGTGAAGTCGAGGCGCGCTTGGCGTCGGAAGGCGTACGTTCGGACCCTGATTACGCTGGGTATGATCGCATTATTGGATTCGATTTAGGCGGTGGTAGTTTAGAAATTTTTGAATTACGCGGCCCACGTTGTATGTTGGCTAAGAGCCTCCCCTTGGGTTCTGTTCGTCTGACACATAGTTTACTGCATGGTGCGAAATCGATTATCACCCAGGAGCAGCAAGAATATTTTCAAAAAGAAATTTTAAACTCACTGCAAGAAGTCATCCCAATCAATGCAGCCGAGAACGCCTTAATTATTGGTGCGGGTGGCGCATTCGTAGTGATTGCCATGTACCTGGAAGCAATTGGAGAAAAGCCCGTGGGTGGTCGACTCCCCGTCTTACGCATCCGTGAACTTAAGGACAAAATTTGCAAACTCACGCCCGAGGAACGTCGAGACCTTCCAGGAATTCCCGCGGATCGATGCGATATTATGCCTGCGGCACTTTTGACGATATGTGTTTTGGCCGACTTATGTAAGGCGGAGTGCTTCTATTTATCGCACCGCGGGGTGCGACACGGTATGATCCAGGTTTTAATGCGCGATAATGGGGGGCTAATCTAAATGAGCCGTTTATTTGTTTTAAGCGCGTTTTGCCTAGGACATATTTTATTAGCGGTAGAGTCTAGTCCGAGGGTAGAGGGTTATTTATCTAAATTAGACACTGCCTCTTTATCGGCTGAGTTTAACGCGACGGCCAGTGGTGTGGACGGTAAGGTGGTACGGCTTTCGGCGGGTGATGTGGCGATTGGTTGGCAGGGGCGTCGAATCAGTTGTAGCTTACTAGAGTCCGACGGAAAAGTTTGGGCGGAGAAAGTATTTCCGGCTGACCCAGATGAACTGCGACAGGCAACCGAGGTTACGGAGTCGCTCAAGCGCGATACGTTTGAGCGCGGGCGAATTGTCACCCGCGGGGCTAACGAATTGATGCCTATTATGGCGCTTTGGGGTCAGGACGGGAAACTTTACCTAAAGAAGGATTTTCTGGGCACACCGTTGGTGGTGAATTTTATTTTCACGCGCTGCGGTAATCCCAAAATGTGTCCTGCCTCAACCCAGTGTATGAAAAAGTTAGGGGATGCACTGGATGCGAATCCCAAACTCGGTGCCGTTAAGTTAATCACCATCACATTTGACCCTACCTACGACTCGCCGGGGGTTTTGAGAATGTATGCCGATGGTTATAAGATTAACCCACAGCGGCACCGTTTCTTAACCGGAGATAAAAATCAGGTAAAAGATCTGATGCGTCATTATGGCATTTTAACCACCGAAGCGGACGGAACCATTGTCCACAACTCCGCCGTGATCATCGTCAGCCCAGAGGGACGAATTTTACAACGTCGTGAGGGCTCAACCTTTGATGTGGATGATATGGTCACTGCCCTGGAGACCATTGTAAGTACACCCACGAACCCATGAGCGTTAGGGCCTACATTATTAGCCTCAGTCTAGGTGCTGTTTTGCTCTTTGTGGGCTTACGTTCTCTGCCCGACACCCATTGCGCCTTCCTGCATGCCGATCATCAACCTGTCTACAGTAACGGTGTCGAGTTCTGCGGCCTGAATGAAGAGGCGAATTTTTATCAGCCAAGCGCTCTGAAGTTTCCAGTGAAGTTGGACCTAGCCTTAAACGGCAAAGGGGGAACGCTACGTTTAATCAAAGAAGACGGTCAGCCCTACTTGGATTACGAAGTCGCAGTATCCCATACGCAGAAAGTGCATTTACACCTGAGGCAATTGAATGGCCGTAGTGACTACGTTCACTTTCACCCAGTGCCATCTGAAAGTGGCACTTGGAGTTTTGATTTCCCGCAAGAATTTTTAACCGATAATCCTGGCGGTGACTTGCAGGCCTACGTCGACTTCGTGCCCGTGCGATCGGGGCGGGTGATGTTGGCGGAAGGCACTGCACCCCTGCCTGCCCAATCGGCCATCGCTCAGTCACACCCACGACGTAATCAGATTATATCCTCATCCCTCAGCACGCATAAAGCAGGGGAGTCGGCCGTCATTAAGGTGCAAGTTGATAGCCTTACGGGGACTGGTTTAAAATTAAAGCCCATCATGGGTGCACTTGGGCATGCGGTATTGTTTGCCGATTCAAAAGCTCAGACCGGTTACGCTCACATGCATCCGTCGCTCGAGGGTGGCGAGTATGACCTGAAGCCAACATTAACCTTTAAGCTCCGTTTGCCGAAAGCGGGTCGTTACGATTTCTGGCTCAACATCAATGACGGTCGAGACGACTACCTCTGCGTACCGATTGAAGTTACGCCTTAAGCCCGGTAAAGTAGTCGACTGTTTTTTCCATTCCACTGGCGAAGGTGTACTGTGGCTTCCAGCCCGCATTCAGTAATTTAGTATTACTCGCCAGCGAGTGTTTGACGTCCCCGAGTCGGGCCGGGTGATAGACGATGCGTGAGCGCGAACGGGTCAACTGAATGATGAGTTGTGCCAAATCCTTAATCGAAATTTTCTGTCCATAGCCGACATTAAAAGTGCCGTGCATCTGGGTCTCATTCGCAACAAAGGTAAGTGCACTTACAATATCACCAACGTAAATAAAATCGCGGGTTTGTTCACCATCGCCGTAGATATTAATGTCATCACCTTTGATCGCTTGGGCGATGAAGATGGGGACTGCGGCAGCGTAGGCCGATTGTGGATTTTGACGTGGACCGAAGACATTAAAGAAGCGCAAACTGGTCGTGGCAATGCCATGATCGAGTCGGAAGCGTTCAAGTAAGTTTTCGCCTTCGAGCTTGGTGCTGGCGTACGGAGACTGTGGCTCAGGCGGCATGGATTCAACCTTAGGTACGGTTGGGTTATTGCCGTAAATGGCAGCAGAAGAAGCGAGGACGACCTTTTGAACCTTGGTGGCCACGGCCATCTCGAGAACCTTACGTGTACCTTCGCGGTTGAGTGTTTCGCATTCCTGCGGCTTGAGCACAGATTCCATGACTGAAATCATTGCGGCCAAATGAAAAACTTGGTCAACGCCCTGCATCGCTTCGCGAAGTTTGGCGTCATCGAGGATCGAGCCTTCGATGAGTTTATGGTTAAGCCCAATTAAATTCTTACGTTCCCCACTGCGAAAATCGTCTAAGATAACGACTTCGGCTTTGCCTTGGAATGACTCAGCGATGTGTGAGCCAATAAAGCCGGCGCCGCCAGTGATAAGGATACGCATGGTGTTTTAGATCAGCCCCACAAATTCGGAGGGTAGGCGCCTTGTTGGACGAGCTGATTGATGCTCGCCTGGACAATGGGTTTATCTTCGCGGTAGGTGACACCAAACCAGGTGGAATCAGTACGGAGCACCGCGCAGTCGGCTATGCCTTCTTTAACAATTTCGCCTAAGCTTAGTGGGATGTAACACTCGCTCTTCATTTCCTGTCCCTTGGTGTTAAGGAATTGTTTAAATAATTTTTCGAGCTGCGGGAAGATGCTCGGGGTGAAGCCCCACATATTCATCGAGACTGGCTCATCGCCCGTTAGTTTCGTCAACGCACCGTCATCCGCTTTATTTTCTGCGCCTTGCGCTGTCTTGGCGATTTTTAGCAGCTCTTGGATGTCGGTAAGGAATCCTTTATCATTCGTACGACATACCCCACGTGCGACCGTGCCGTGATCCGAGAGCGTATTCTTCAAGGTAAAGCCCACCATGCAGTAGTGGTGTTCGTTATTCGCAGTCGACTGGAGTTTCTTCGAGAGCACCGCGTACGAATCTTGGCCATAGAAATCATCAGCGTTAATAACGGCGAAGGGCGTTTGAATGGAGTCGCGGGCACAAAGGATAGCGTGCGTGGTACCCCAGGGTTTTTCTCGTCCGGCGGGGACGGTGAAACCAGCAGGAAGTTTGTCGAGGGTCTGAAACGCGTAGGCTACTTCGATTTTGCCGCTAAATTTATTACCAATGCGCTCACGGAAATCGTCCGCGAAATCAGGACGGATGATGAAGACGACTTTACCGAAGCCCGCACGGATGGCGTCGAACACAGAGTAATCAAGGATGGTCTCGCCCGATGGACCCATGGCATCAATTTGTTTCAGACCGCCATAGCGACTGCCCATGCCGGCAGCCATGACGAGGAGGGTAGGTTTCATTGTTGGGGTGGGATTAGTTAAGCGTTTTCAGCATCCGCACGATTTCATCGCGTTTAGCGGTGGCTTCAGCGAGCTGTTTACGGGCGCCGTCTAAAATGTTCGCTGGCGCCTTAGAAACGAAAGTCTCATTGGAAAGTTTGGCTTCACCAGCGATGACTACCTTTTCGATTTTCTCGAGTTCTTTGGTGAGACGAATTTTTTCAGCTGCCACATCAATAACACCGCTTTGTTCGAGGATGACGGTGCCGAGTTGGCAAACGGTGCCGGGACGATCTCCAGGGCTATCGGAGAATTGCATATCCGCCAGGCCAGCGAGACGTGACAGCTTTTCTTGGTTATGACTTAAGAGTGCTTTGGCCTTGTTGTCTTTAGCGACGACGGTGATGACGCTGTCACGCTTAGTGGCTTGGTTGGCTTGCGATTTAGCCGCACGAACTTCGGCAACGAATTCACGCAGGAGGCCGACGTCAGAGACTTTAGTGACATCAATCTTAATGCCAGAAGCTTTTAAAGCCTCGGTCATCTGTGAACCATCACCTGGATTCTGATTCTGCAGGTATTCACTTTCTTTTCCGTAACCCAAGAGGTGCCACAGCTCTTCGGTAATAAACGGAGCCACGGGGTGGAGCAGGAGGAGGAATTGACGGAGGGCTAAATCTTGAACCGCGAGACAATGGTCGCGCAGCGCGGGGTCGGCCAAGCGCACCTTGGAGGCCTCCACATACCAATCGCAGAAATCGCCCCAGAAGTAGGAATACAACCCTTGGACGTACGCAGTGAACTCATGCTCAGTCAGGTTTTGAGCCGTCGATTTAGCTAAATCTATAATGCCATGGAGAATGGCGGAATCATCATCGTCGATTAGCGCTGGGTTGATGCGCTTAATGATCGATGCGATTGATGAATTATCGGACATCGGGCCCGACATCTGACGGAAGCGAGCGGCGTTCCAAATTTTATTACAGAAGTTGCGGCCTTGTGAAACCCGATCCTCATCGAACAAGATGTCGTGTCCCTTAGGGGCGATGGAAAGCAGTCCAAAGCGAAGGCCATCGGCACCGAACTTCGCAATCAGATCGAGTGGCTCGGGGGAATTGCCGAGCGACTTAGACATTTTCCGTCCAAGTTTATCGCGAATAATACCGTTAAAGTAAACATGCTTAAAAGGAATGCGGGCACGGATTTCATCATCGGTGAGCGTTTTCTTTTCGGGTCCGTGGAGTTCGAGCCCCGCAATAATCATGCGTGCCACCCAGAGGAAAATAATATCAGGACCCGTCGCCAGGGCGCCGGTTGGGTACCAATGCTTCAGCTCTTCGGTGGTTTCACCAGGTTTGCGCCAGCCGATGGTGGCAAGGCACCAGAGCCATGAGGATGCCCAGGTATCTAGCACGTCGTTGTCTTGCTCCCAGTTGGCAGTGTCGGAAGGCGGCTGAAGTGAAACATGACGGTTCTTAGCGTCGTTGCGATCTTGGCCCTTACGGTACCAAACGGGAATACGGTGACCCCACCAGAGCTGACGACTCACGCACCAATCTTGAATATTATCAAGCCAGTGCAGATAGGTCTTTGTCCATCGTTCGGGGTAGAATTTTATCATCCCAGATGTGACGGCACGTTTCGCTTCTTCGATTTTCGGATAATGGATAAACCATTGTTCGCTCAAGCGAGGTTCGATGGGAACATCGGCGCGTTCAGAGTAACCAACGGTGTTTTCGTAGGGTTCAATTTTAACTAAGGCACCAAGTTCTTCGAGAAGTTTGGCGGCCGCGGTGCGGGCCTTGAAGCGTTCCAAGCCAGCGAGCGGGCCCGCATCGGCATTCATCGTGCCATCCGGATTCATCACGTCGAGCACGGCGAGGTTGTGGCGTTTACCGATTTCGAAGTCGGTACGATCGTGCGCAGGGGTGACCTTTAAAACGCCAGTGCCGAAATCTTTTTCAACCGCAGTGTCGCCGACAATAGGAATTTGAGCGCGAGGGAAGGGTCGCCATACGTGTTTACCGATGAGCTTTTGGTAACGGGTATCCTCGGGATTAACCGCGACGGCAACGTCTCCAGGGATGGTCTCGGGGCGAGTGGTTGAAATCTCTAAAAATGTTCCTGGTTGCTCAACGATTTCATAGCGCATCTTAAACAGGGAGCCCTGCGTGGGCTTCATAATCACTTCTTCGTCGGACAAACCCGTTTGTGAAACGGGGCACCAGTTGACCATGCGTTTACCGCGGTAAACATAACCTCGTTCGTAAAGGGTGACGAACGCCTGGAGGACGGCTTGCGAATAACCCTCGTCGAGCGTGTGAACTTTACGATCCCAGTCGCACGAGGCTCCGAGTTTTTGTAACTGAGATAAAATAATGCCGCCGTGTTTGTCGCGCCACTCTGAGGCGACCTTAATGAATTTTTCACGGCCTAAGTCGTGACGTGTTTTACCTTCTTTTTGACGCAGTTCTTTTTCAACACGTGATTGCGTGGCGATACCGGCGTGATCAGTGCCGGGCAGCCAGAGGGCGGACTTACCTTCTTGGCGAGCGCGCCGAATCATGATGTCTTGCAGCGTGTTGTTCAGCAAGTGACCCATGTGTAGGACGCCTGTGACATTGGGTGGTGGAATCATCACCGCAAAAGATTCACGAGAGGGATCGACCTTTCCTTTAAAACATCCGGCGGCCAGCCATTCAGCGTACCAGCGTTGTTCTACCCCTTGTGGGTCGTAGGATTTAGGGATCTCAGCCATCGGAAGGAAAGGTGTAGGGGGTAAGATGGAGGTTGAAAAGCGCTAATGAATTGGCCACTCTTAAAGGTAAGCTAGGCCCCATGCAATGGGTGCCGACGAACCCCGCCAGGTCCGGAAGGAAGCAACGGCAGTCTGGTTCCCCGTGTGCCGTGGTCAGCCTAGCCCCTTAACTTTTATATCAGCCTCTAGCAAAGATTAGAGCGAGTGAATGCTCATCTTGCTGACCGCCATCGCCGCTTCCTTGAAGGACTCGCTAACGGTTGGGTGAGCGAAGCAGGTGCGGGCCACGTCTTCGGCGCTACCACCGTACTCCATGTGAGCACAGGCGGCGGCAATCATTTCGGAACCGCCACGGGCAACAATTTGGACGCCGAGAAGTTTGTCGGTCTTCGCACAGGCGATGACCTTATAAAAACCGGTAGTGGCATCGGCCGCGATGGCGCGTCCGTTGCCGGCGAGTTGGAATTTACCAATCTTCACTTCAATGCCTTTGGCTTTGGCTTCGGATTCAGTCATGCCAACGCCAGCCACTTCGGGATCAGTGTAAATGACACCTGGTATGATACCGTAGTTAACGTGACCGGACTTGCCGGCTATGATTTCGGCGCAGGCCACACCTTCTTCTTCGGCTTTGTGGGCGAGCATGGGGCCGACGACAACGTCGCCGATGGCGTAGACGCCTGGGAGATTGGTGCGGAAGTGGTCGTCGGTGACGATGCGTTGACGCTCATCGAGTTTGAGTCCGGCTTCTTGGGCACCGAGACCGACCGTGTTGGGCTTGCGGCCTACGGCGACAAGGATCTTATCGGCAGGGAATTCAAGGGGCTTGCCATCGCGTTCAGCGGTCAAGGAGAGTCCAGCGGGTGTTTTCTTCGAGCCAGTTACTTTAGCACCGAGTTCAAATTTAATACCCTGTTTCTCAAAGGCGGTTTGAGCGACCTTGGCCACGTCGCTATCGTACGATGGACCGCCGATCGAAGTCATCATTTCAACCACGGTGACTTGGCTGCCGAGGCGAGCCCAGACGGAGCCAAGTTCGAGTCCGATAGCACCGGCGCCGACGACCACCATCTTAGCTGGAACTTCTTTGAGAGCGATGCCGTGGTCGGACGAGATGATTGCTTCACCATCAAACTTCATGAAAGGCAATTCGACCACGGAAGATCCGGTGGCGATGATGATGTTCTTGGTTTCGATGATTCGCTCGCCGCTGCTGCTGCGAACTAAAACTTCACCGGCTTTGCCGAGGCGACCGAGGCCGCGTACGATTTCGATGCCACGTTTGGAAACGAGGTATTCGACACCCTTATTGAGTTGAGCGACCACCTTTTCCTTATTGGACATCATCGCACTCACATCGAAGGTGACCTTTTCGGAGCCCACGAGGCCGTGCTTTTTACCATGTAAGGTTTGTTGAAAAACTTCGGTCGAATGCAGGAGGGCCTTCGAGGGGATGCAGCCAATGTTGAGGCAGGTGCCGCCGAGGGCGGGCTCTTTCTCGACGAGCGCAACCTTCAGTCCGAGCTGGGCCGCTTTGATGGCAGCCACGTAGCCGCCGGGTCCGGCACCAATAACAACAAGATCTAATTGTGACATAATTTTAGTATAAAAGATTAAACTCCGAAGAGGAGGGTTTGGGGTTCTTCAATGTATTGGCGAACTTTCACTAGGAAGGTGACCGCTTCTTTGCCATCGATGATTCGGTGATCGTAGGAGAGGGCAAGGTACATAATCGGGCGGATGACAATCTGACCTTTTTCAACGACGGCGCGTTCGACGATGTTGTGCAGGCCCATGATGGCGGCTTGCGGGTGATTGAGAATAGGCGTCGAGAGCATGGAGCCGTAAATGCCTCCGTTGGAAATCGTGAAGACACCACCTTGTAATTCGGGCAGTTGAATCTTTCCATCGCGGGCACGCTTACCGAAATCGGTAATCGCTTTTTCGATGCCAGCAAAAGTGAGCTGGTCGCAATCGCGAACGACGGGAACCATGAGGCCCTTGTCGGTACCCACGGCGACGCCAATGTCGTAGAAATTATTTTCCACAATCTCTTCACCGTCGAGTTGCGCATTCACAGCGCGTACTTCTTTGAGGGCCTGGACGGCTGCTTTAACGAAGAAGGACATGAAGCCGAGTTTGATACCGTATTTCTTGAGGAATTCTTCGCCGTGACGCTTGCGGAGTTCCATGATGGGCGCCATGTTGACCTCGTTGAACGTGGTAAGCATCGCGGTTTCCGACTTCGCCTGCACGAGGCGCTCGGCAATTTTACGACGCAGTGGGGACATCTTCTTGCGCGTGGTGCGACCTTCACGTGAAGGGATCTCAACAACTGCAGGCTTAGCAACTGGTGCGGCGATTGTGGCTTGAGCAACGGGTGCCGCAGGCGTGGCGACTGCAACAATGGGAGTCTGACCATCGAGCGCGGCTAACATATCACCTTTGGTAACACGTCCGCCTTTTCCTGAGCCAGGAATGGAGGCAGGGTTTAGGCCGGTCTCGGCGGCAATCCGTCTAACCGCAGGAGAAATTTCGGCGGCACTGCCTGATTTTATAAGTGTCGCTGCTGACGATTTTATAATTGGCTGAGGTTCGGCGGTAACTGTTTTTACGGCAACCGGAGCGTGTGCGCTCGGTGCAGCAGCTGAAGTGATCGAACTGTCGATACTCGCAACTACCTGGCCAACGAGGACTTCGGTTCCAGCGGGGACCTTAATATTAATTTGTCCATCGGCTTCAGCGTTGGCGTCAGAAGTGATTTTATCAGTCTCAAAAGAGAAAAGTGGCTGACCCTTTTTAACGGAGTCGCCCGACTTAACTGCCCAAGAAGCAAGCAGGCCGCCGGTGATTGATTCTCCCATTGCGGGAATTTTTACTTCTAAAACCATAATAAAGAGGTGGTTAACCTTGGTAGCCCTCGAGCACGGTTTCAACGGGGAAATCGCCCCGATTTGAGGGTTTGTTGAGTCCGGTCGGGGTAGTAGTAAACCCTTTGCCGTGTTTAAAAGTAACTACTGACAGGGATTAGGCCGTAAATGCTTGGCGAATGACGTCGGCTTGCTCGAGCTTATGAACGGAAAGGGCTCCAACGGCGGGCGAGGCGGCACTGTCGCGGCCAGCATAGGTTGGCTTAATGCCAAGGGCGGATTCGATCAGGGGAGCAATGAATGACCATCCTCCCATATTTTGTGCCTCGTCTTGCACCCAGACTACTTTTTGAGGTGAACCATATTGTTGGTGAATCTTTTTCAGTGCGGTGGCGTCAAAAGGATAGAACTGTTCGACGCGCACAATGGTAGTCGACGTATCTTTTCGTTGAGTGCGTTCGGTATCTAATTCGTAGAAGACTTTGCCAGAGCAAAGAATTAGTCGCTCGGTTTTAGCTGCCGGCTTGTTATCCACTAAGATTGCTTCAAAGCGTCCGTCAGTAAAATCTTTGAGTTCGCTGACGCAGGCCTTGAGTCGAAGGAGACTCTTAGGTGTCATCACTACGAGTGGTTTACGGTGCTCGGCTTTAACTTGTCGACGGAGCGCGTGGAAGAGTTGGGCCGGCGTCGAAGGTTGGATGACTTGCAAATTATTTTCGGCACTGAGTTGCAAGAAGCGTTCGATGCGAGCGGAAGAGTGTTCGGGGCCTTGCCCTTCGTAACCGTGAGGCAGGAGCATCACGAGTCCATTGACCTGTCCCCACTTGGATTCAGCAGAAGCGATGAACTGATCGATGACAATCTGGGCGCCATTCGAGAAGTCGCCAAACTGCGCTTCCCAGATTACAAGTGAATCAGGTGCTTCGAGCGCGTAGCCGTAATCAAAGCCAAGGACGGCGTATTCTGATAGTATGGAATTAACGATTTCAATGCTCTCACCGCCAGCAACGGCATTCAGCGGCGTGTATTCCGCATCGTTCGAAGGATCGTGTAAGACTGCGTGTCGGTGTGAAAATGTGCCGCGTTCGCAGTCCTGGCCGGAGAGTCGAATCGGGTAACCTTCGGCCAAGAGTGAGGCGAACGCGAGTGATTCGCCTAAGCTCCAGTCAATGTTACTTCCGGAATTAAAGGCTTCGGCTTTAGCATCGAGTAAGCGTTTAATTTTTGGGTTAGGTGCGAAGTCAGGCGGCATTTGCCAAAGTGCCGGTGCCACCTTTTCAAGTAGTTCAGCGGTTGCACGTGTATCGGGTTGACCGTCGTACGGGGACTGAAAGGGGCGAAGGGTATTGATGGTGGGCTTCGGGGTTTCTTCACCCTTTTCATTCAAGGATGCCTTGGCGCGTTCTTGAGCGGCGTTTAATAAAATATCGAATTCTGTCCGCAGCGCTTGGAGTTCGCCACCAGGCGCCGAGCCAGATTCAGTAAGGCGTGACGCGTACAGTTCGGCCACACTGGGGTGGGCGGTAATATTCTTATAAAGAATCGGCTGCGTGAACGCCGGCTCGTCCGTTTCGTTATGTCCGTAGCGACGGTAGCAGACGATATCGACGACGATGTCGGTGGCGAATTTCTGGCGGTACTCCAGGGCAATCTCGGTTGCGAGTACCACCGCATCAGGATCGTCGCCATTGACGTGTAAAATCGGGGCTTCGACGAACTTGGCGATTTCAGTACAGTGGTAACCCGTACGTCCTTCATCAGGGTTAGTGGTGAAGCCCACTTGGTTGTTGGTGACGAGGTGAACCGTGCCGCCGACTTCATAACCTTTAACTCCAGATAAATTAAATGTCTCCATGACGACACCTTGTCCGGAGAATGCCGCATCACCGTGAATCAAGATCGGCAGAACATTGGCTCGCTGCGCCTGATTTTGTAAGTCAGCACGCGCGCGCGCACGGCCGAGGATAATCGGATTAACTGCTTCAAGGTGGCTAGGATTATAAGCGAGTGTGAGGGCAATATTTTTCCCTGCGACCGTTCGACTGCCCTCATGGCCAAGGTGGTATTTCACATCGCCGTCACCGGTGGAGGTATCGGGGATATAGTTTTCGGAGAACGCACGGAAAAGTTGATCAGGCTTTTTGCCGATGGTATTGACGAGGACATTGAGTCGACCGCGGTGCGCCATGCCGATGATGATATCGGAAATATTAAGACCAGGGGCATGTTGAATGATGCGCTCTAGGGCCACTAAAAGGGTTTCGCCGCCTTCAACCGAGAAGCGTTTAGCCCCAACAAACGTGCGGTGAAGGAAGCGTTCAAACTGTTCCGCTTGGACGATAGTGCGCAGGAAACTGCGACGTGCGTCGGCATCATAGTTGGCACGCAGTCCGCAGCCTTCGACGCGCTCTTGGACCCAGCGACGGCGGGCACCGTCTTGAATATGGGTGAACTCAACGCCGATGGTACCACCGTAAATAACTTTTAATTTAGCGAGGATTTCAGAGAGGGGCATCATCACGCCGCCGAGGAAATCGCCCGTATGGAAAATTTGATTAGGTGGAATAGCGTCGAGCCCGAGTGCTTTATCCGAAAGCTCGTGATGAGGAATCGGGTCGTGCAACGGATTGATGCGAGCCTGAGTATGAGCGAGTGTGCGGTAAGCGTGGATCGCAGCGAGTACCTTAGACTGCGCCGCCGCGTCGACTCCGCCCGCAGTGACACCCGTTACTTTGCTGGGCTTAGGGGGCAGGGAGAGGCCAAGCTCAAAACCCTCAAAGAAATTACGCCAATCTTGGTCGACAGACTGTGGGTCCTGTTTCCATTTTTCATGGTACTGGGCAACGAGGTCGGCATTCCAGCGTGTTCCTACACTTAAGTGTTTCATTTACGTGACGGTAAAAAGTTTGATTAAGAAATAACATCCAAGGGTGATTAAACAAGTCCAGACCCTCCTGAAATTAGCCGACTTGGGTATTGTATCAGTCAACAGGACCAACTTTAATGCGGCTTCGCCTAATGTCTAACCCCAGACCGGCTAATCGTTCATACTCCACGGAAGCTCTCGAGCATTGGTTCGAAGCACTGCCGGAGGAGTGGGAACGCATGTTTAAAGCCAAAGACCTAACCGCGGGTCGCAAACTCTACACCGAAGGCTTGGTTCGCTCGATTGAATTGAAGCCATCGACGGCCGAGGTCCAAATTAAGTCGGAAATGTTAAGCGTGCGCGCGGTGATCGAGTTGCGTACGGGGAAGTTGGAATGGCGGAGTTCTTTGCCGGACTCGGAAAATGGCGCGCCATATGCTATTGCCGCCATGTATGAGGTGGAAGAATTACTGGCCGATGAAATTAAGGCCATTGATGACTCGGTGGTTCCAGTGGATGTGGTGGTACCGGTGGCACCCGAGCCACGTGAAACCAATCACAAGAACACTTTAAAACTTCAGGTAACCTTTGCCCTTACATCGGAAGGCTTAACCACTTCCGCCGCATGGGTAGGCCGCGGTGGCCATGCCCATAATTGCTTCGGACCAGGATCCATTCCTGGCGATGAGCTATCGGACGAACAACGTCAGACCCTTTTTCGATTTAGCAACGTCGCCCACCGCGCCGGTTTCACCTACAGTAAGACCTCGGGCATGTGGGCGCTTGATAACATCGGACGCATCGAACGATTCGTTCGCGAAGAATTAAACGAATGGAGAAAGCGTTTTAAGTTACAGGGTGAAGATGCGCTAACAATTTTCCGCAACGAACAACTCCAGGTAGCGGTTGATGCCGATGCGGAAGCAGGGCAGGATGGGAAATCGTTCCGCCTCAACTGGCGCCTCAAAGCAGGTACGCACCAACTATTACCTGACGAGCAAAAACTTTTACTGAAGGCCGGAGGTCGACCGGTGATATTACCCGGCAAGGGTGTAGTGGCATACAACGCTTCGGTTGCAGACTTTTCTGAAGACTGGAAGGTGAAGGACGGAGAGGTTCCACGTTATTTACTCTTATCGCTTTTCGATCACGTCGCCGTGGGCAGTTTGAGGTTAAACAATGACTTAAAAGAGTGGAAGGATCGCCTCCTGCAAGAACCCGCCGCTCCTGAGGGCCTGCCAGCTCACCTGCGCCCATATCAAGCCAAAGGCGTCGCCTGGCTCAGTCGATTATGCGACCTCGGATCACACCCCTTATTGGCCGATGAAATGGGCCTGGGTAAGACTGTACAGGTTTTAGCTCTTCTCGCTTCACGTCCTGCAGGTGAGCGTTCGCTCATTGTCTGCCCGGCGAGTGTCATTCCCGTTTGGTTGGGGGAAATTCGAAAATTCCATCCCGAGCTTCAGGCATCGGTGTTAACGACTGACGATGATTTCAATAAATCACCGCAGGCCAAATTATGGATTTCGAGTTACACGCAGCTGCGCCGACATTCCGATCAATTGGTAAATATTAAATTTGGGTATGTCGTATTAGACGAAGCACAGGCGATTAAAAATCCGGAGGCGAAGACAACTCAGACTTGTTTATCGGTTCAGGCCGATCACCGCATTGCGATCACTGGAACGCCACTGGAGAATCGACCGACGGACCTTTGGACTATTTTCCGATTCCTCATGCCCGGTCTCTTGGGCAAGCGTGCGCAATTTGAACGCGTGATGCAGCGCGATGCGGCAGTGGCCCTCGCTAAAGTTCGTCGGCAGGTTTCACCGTTTATTCTTCGACGCCTAAAACGTCACGTGGCATCGGATATTCCACCCAAGATGGAAGTCGTCTTGCCTTGTCCTCTGACTCTCGAGCAGCGCGCCCTGTATCAACATTTGACGCAGGGTAGTGGTCTATCGGGTGAATTGGCAGGCTTGCTCTCGAAGGACGCCACCTCGGTCTTGACGCTCTTAATGCGACTGCGACAAGTCTGCTGTGACCCCGGATTGCTACCGGATAATTCGGACTGCCCAAGTTTACACTCAGGTAAGGTGACCTTATTGATTTCAAAACTTTCGGAAATTTCAGCGAACGGTTCGAAGGCAGTCGTTTTCTCACAATTTGTTTCCTTACTCGAACGGGTAAAGTCGGCCCTCGCACGCGACTTGCCGCATTTACCTATTTTTGAATTAACCGGCGAAACCAAAGATCGCTCTAAGCCAGTGGAGGAATTTAAGAACACTAACGGACCAGCATTATTCCTGGCCTCACTCAAGGCAGGCGGCACGGGCATAACTTTAAATACGGCAGAATATGTATTCTTAATGGACCCCTGGTGGAACCCCGCCGTGGAAGCTCAAGCCGTGGATCGCGTGCACCGTATCGGACAAAAGAATCCGGTTTTGATTTATCGCATGATTGCGCCCGGCACGGTGGAGGAGCGCATTGAAGAACTAAAGCAAGAGAAGCGCGAATTATTCTCGGCTGTGGTCGGCGATATTCCGGATATGACGGATTGGACGCGACACTTCACATCGCTCGATGCCCTGATACGCTTGAGTGATTCGCCCGCTGCCGCGGCCTCTGCCGAGCCCGTGCGAGAGAATGGCGATAACGACCACTGAGTTACTTAGCGATCAAGTCGTACTCTTCGGCGCCCGTCACCGTGACTTCAGCGAATTCGCCCACGGAAAGTTTCTTGGGTACCTTGACGATACCGTCGATGTCCATCGCGTCACCTTGGCTACGGCCGACGCCTGGGCTCTCGATGAGCACGCGAATCTTGCGCCCGATAAAACGTTCTCCGCGCTCTTTAGAGAGTCGTTGCAGGAGTAACATCGCGCGCTCATAGCGCTCGAGTTTAACTTCATCGGAGAGGTGACCCTCCATCTTCGCAGCCTTAGTGCCTTCTTCTTTAGAATATTTAAAGATGCCAACGCGATCAAAGCGGGTGGCCTCGAGGAATTGCAGGAGTTCGGTAAAGTCGGCTTCGGTTTCGCCAGGGAAGCCGACGATGAAAGTTGTGCGAATAGCCATATCAGGCGCACCCATGCGCATACGTTGTATGAGGTCACGAATGTAATCACCGCTGGTTTCACGCTGCATCGTGGTCAGCATCTTATCAGAAATGTGCTGCAGTGGGATATCGACGTAACGGGCGACGTGACGGGACTTCGCAATCGTCTCAATTAACTCATCGCTCCAATGCGCCGGGTGGGTGTAGAGGAGGCGAATCCAAAAATCACCTTCGATGGTATCGAGCTCACGAAGCAGGGAAGCAAGGGATTCACCTTTGGATGAATCGACTTTGCTGCGTGGGTTGGGTCGCTCTTCCGTCCAGCGATCCATGCCAAAGTAAGTCGTATCTTGCGAAATCAAGTTAAGCTCTTTGACGCCTTCTTTTACCAATTGATGGGCTTCCTTGACGACCGATTCAATCGTGCGGCTGCGGTGACGGCCGCGAATGCGCGGAATGATGCAGAACGTACAAGGGTGATTACAGCCTTCGGCGATTTTAATATAAGCGGAATGCTTCGGGGTGAGGCGGAAGCGAGGCGTGTCGAAATCCGGAATAAAGGTCGTGATTTTGGAAACGAACTCAGTGCGACCTGCGGCACCACCCATGACCTTTTCGATAACCGGAACAATGTTAGTGACTTGATCGAGTCCGATAAAGGCATCGACGTGCGGAAGCTCAACGCGTCCCTTGGCACCTTCAACAACGGGGAGCGCACCTTGGTAACGTTGGGCCATACAGCCCGCGACAATCAGCTTCTGGTCTTTGCGTCGGGCGGTGGCTTTGCCATCGCTCATCTCATAGATCGCTTCGAGGGCTTCGTGCTTGGAGGCGTCGATAAAGGAGCAGGTATTGACGATGATGACGTCGGCTTCCGCGGGATTACCGGTCATGGACATGCCAGCCTTGGCCAAGTGGCCAATCATGATTTCAGAATCGATGAGGTTCTTGGCACAACCAAGCGAGATTAGGCCTACTTTTACGGACATGGCTTCACAAAGAGCAGACTTTACGCGGAATGCAACCTTGCAGGCGGCTTTCGCTTAGAGCGTTAACCACGCTTTGGCTGGAATCGCTTCGGGACGGGCCAGCGGAGTGAGCCCGTAATTGCTGAGGCTCGCAAGCCAAGCGGTCACGTCGGAGGCGCCAGGGAAAAGTTTCTTGGCGGATGAGCCGACTTGTTTGCGGCGTTGCGTGAAGAGGGCGCGTGCGACTTCGCGAGCGCGTGGACTGAAGCGTTGGGCGTCGGAGCGCCGTTTCAAAACAAGCAAACAGGAATCCACTTTGGGCGGCGGACTAAAAGACTGACTAGGTACGGGGTGGATACGGATTTTTTCGAAAGCTAAATCCACCTGGGCGGTGACAGCGGACCAGTGTTTCGTGCCCACATCGGCAGTCAGGCGCTCGGCGGCTTCGCGCTGCAACATTAAGACCATCATCGCTGGATGAGGTCCGGCGCAAATCGCATCCATCCACGGCGTGGAAATGGCGTAAGGTAAATTCGCGATGACCTTGAATGAACCCTCGGCCGGATTTTTTAAATCCGCCAGTGGCAGATCAACCGCGTCACCTTCAATCAGGAAAAAGTTTTGAGGCCAGCGAGGTAAAAGCGATTCGCGTAGGTGATGCACCATGGTGCGGTCGGCTTCGACGGCGTGGAGGTGTACGCCGGCACCGAGCAGGGTGCGACTCAAAGTTCCTAATCCGGGTCCGATTTCCAGAATCGTATCACCCGCTTTTACTTCACCGAGCTCAAGGGATTTGCGGACAATGTTACCGTCGATCAAGAAATTCTGTCCGAGCCACTTTCTCGGCATATGCGATAGTCGCGCGAGGAGATCGCGCGTTTCCGACTGAGAAAGCGGGCCGTCGTTCATTTGCCGCGGAAGGAATCGAGCAAGGCACGTGGGTTGGCGGCTCGCATGAGGGATTCGCCGACCAGTAAGGCGTGGGCACCGGCGGCTCGCATCCGCGCCGCGTCTTCGGCCGTTTTAATGCCGCTCTCTGCCACTTTTAAAATGTGCTTAGGCATTTGCGGGATAACCCGCTCGGCGAAGGATAAATCAATTTGAAAAGTAGAGAGGTTACGATTGTTCACGCCAATCATGTCAGGATTATGTGCGAGTGCGCGTTCGAGTTCAGCTTCATCGTGCACTTCGAAGAGTGCATCCAGTCCAGCTACTTTGGCAGCGTGATGAATTGGGCGAATTTCATCGTCCGACAGTCCTCGCACAATAATTAGGATACAGCGTGCGCCCACTTGTGCGGCTTCAAGCACTTGGTAGGGGTGTACCATGAAATCCTTGCGGATGCACGGGAGGGGCTTGGGACGAAGGGATTGATCTTTGACCACGTCGATGAGGTCTTGAAGTTGCCCTTTGAAATATTGGCTCTCAGTGAGAACGGAGAGGCAATCAGCACCCGCATCGGCATAGAGTCGTGCTTGGTCAACTGCGTTTACATCATCCTTGATGGTACCCACGCTCGGGGAGGCACGTTTAACTTCAGCAATAACGGTCAGTCGGCCGGGGGTGTTCA
>CAIVVQ010000177.1 GCA_903909465.1 uncultured Opitutia bacterium
CTGCGCGTGATGGCCGATTGCCGCTGGGATGGTTCGCGGAACTAAGCACTCCACTGCAAATGAGTCTTACTTACGTTGCCGCATATCTTCAGTCGGCTCAGTGAAATTTAGAAAATTAGTGTTACCATACACAATTCCATTTGTGAAATCAGTCTTATTATCTAATATTCGTCGTGGATATTTTGAAATGTAATTTTCATTCTTAATAAAAACGCCAACATAGTCATTCCAGATATCGAGCTCTTGAACGCTAGTATAAGATTCAAGCAAGGCCGCATTAATTCCATTCCTTTTAGCCCATGCGACCAGTGCGTTACCGCTGTCAGGATAAAACCTCCAGCAATCTACCGGCCAACGATGGAATGAACCATTGGATGGAACGTTTAAATAGAATATTCCTCCGGGTTTCAAAACCCGCATTATCTCAAGAAACACGAGCCAGAACATCTCAGAATGCTCGAAACATGAGCTTGAAAGAACCACGTCAAACGATTCGTCTGAAAATGGAAGTTTGTACGGATCATCAATTACCACATCAACCCCCTTTCCAGGGACAAAATCAATGCCGACATATTCAAACTCCGCGGGCATTGTACTCTTCAAACTGCCATTAACATCTTGAGAGCCTACATCTGCGACAGTAACTTTTTGGCCTGTCTGATTAAAAAATTTTCGGTAAACATCAAAAAACTGCTTACTGTTTTTAAGTGCTGTATAGTGCATAGTGGCTTTAAATTTTATTCTGGTCACCGCGACTCATGAACTGAATCAGACGGTCACTGAATTCTTTCGCAGAATCGTGTCCCATGCCGCGCAGCGCTTGGACCATGGCGGCGACTTCCACTAAGCGAGCCATGTCGCGACCCGGACGCACCGGAATGGTCATATGTGGAACCTTGCGACCTAAAATCTCGAAGTTTTCGACCTCTAATCCTGAACGTTCTTCGTCCATACCAGGCTGCCAGAGAACGAAGGTGATCACGAGGTCGATACGCTTTTCACGACGCACGGCACGTACACCAAACAAGGAGGCGATATTAATAATACCAATGCCACGGCATTCCATGTAGCCACGATTAAGTTCCTTGGAGGTGGCCTGTAATTCTCGATCACCAATCAAATTAATCAGCACAAAATCATCGGCGACCAAGGAATGTCCACGCTCAATCAGCGCCAAGGCGCACTCACTCTTACCCACACCCGAGGCCCCTCGTAACAAGACGCCGACACCACGAATATCAATCATCGTGGCATGCATGTTCGTACGTGGTGCAAATTTCTCTTCAAGTAAGACGGTGGCTTCAGCCGAAAAATCCTTCGACTTCAACTGTGTGCGAATGATAGGCACCTTATGTTTATCGGCTAAACGCTTGAGCGACTCTTCGACTTGCAAGCCGCGCGAAACCACCACGGCCGGAATTTGTTTTGAAAATACGGCCTCCATCAAACTTTGACGCAGCTCCGGCGTCTGATCCATCAGGTACGCCATTTCACCAGCACCCAAGAGCTGTAAACGGCGATGAGCGAATTCCTTAAAATAGCCCGTCACCGCTAAGGCCGGACGGTTAATAGATTTTTCGGAAATGATATTGTCCAGTCCCTCGGCTCCGGCCAACAACTCCATCTGCAACATCTCGCGATAGGTGTGAAAAAAATCACTCACCGAAACGGATTCGGGGCGAACTGCGGGGGCTGGGTCAGGCATCGTGATTAAAGTTTGAAACTTTCGCCGAGGTAGTGACGTCGGCTTTCTGGATTATTAACAATATCACGCGGCGTACCCGAGACAAGCACTTGTCCTTGGTGAATCAGGTAGGCCCGATCCACAATCGACAGGGTTTCCCGCACATTATGGTCAGTAATCAAGACTCCAATACCCCGCTCTTTCAGTCGACGGATAATGGATTGCACCTCGGCCACCGAAATGGGGTCCACTCCACTAAAGGGTTCATCCATTAAAAGAAAGCGCGGGTTCGTCGCCAAGGCGCGAGCAATTTCAAGTCGGCGACGTTCGCCACCCGACAAAGTAAATGCGGGCTGACGGGCCAAGCGCTCTAATCCTAAATCAGCTAATTGTTGTGCGGTACGAACCTGTGCATCACGCGGCGATAAGTTTAAAGTCTCCACCACTGCCATCACATTGTCCCAGACCGTGAGCTTGCGGAAAATAGATGCTTCTTGCGGTAGGTAACCAATACCCTGTTGAGCACGTTGCCACATGGGCATCTCGGTGAGGTCGACGCCATCCAGAAAAACTTTTCCGGCAGTCGCAGGCACTAAGCCAACTACCATATAAAATGTCGTCGTCTTACCAGCGCCATTAGGTCCAAGCAGGCCGACCACTTCACCGGCATTGAGCTCCAGGCTAACATTCTTAACGGCCACTGCTTGGCCATAATGCTTAGCCAATGCTTCAACTCGAATGATGCCTTTTTCAGCAGTCGCTGCCATAAAGTGATGAGTGTGTTGTTAGCGACTATTGTCGAGATTTTTGACGGCAGGAAGACTGAACTCAGGACCTAAGATAATCTTCGGTCGAATGACTTGCTTAGGGTTCGCCTCATTGACCGATTGTTCCATTCGCCAGCGGCGATTGGCATAATCGTACACGACTTCTTTAGCCGGCACACCTTCGTTGCCCTTGTTATCGCGAATGCGTGCTTCGCCAAACAGGCGAGCTTCACCATTACGCGGATTGATCTCCATGGTCCGACCCACGGCCGTGGTGCCGTCGGCGACAATCTTCACGTTACCGCGACCCACAATTAATTGCGTGCCCTGTTTGCCGTTAGCATTCGCTTTAGCGATGCCTTCCAAGAGTTCGCAAGTAGCATCCGCATTCTCACTCTTCATCTCAACCATGCCGCGTAAAAAGAATTTGGTGATTTCCGGCGTGCTTAAAATTTCTTGGGCATCGGCAATAAATAACGATGGCTTACCTTTATCGTCCGACAACTTTAAGCGCGGACGAGTTTCTCCATTGCCTCCACTCATCGTGATGAGTTGCGGACGGCCCTGCAAGTTGTCGGTCTTCAATGCCTCTTCAATGTCCACCGCCGGCAGGTAATCAATTCGCTCGGCCAAACATTCTAGTTCGGGCTGATTGAATCGCGCATTACCGGTCAGGAAAATCTTCTGCAGATTAAACACATTACGAGGCGTGCTTGCGGTACGCGGTTGCGAATAAGCCACCAGACGATCGGAGTCACTGGTCGTCTTGCCCATAGTGTAATGCACCTTGCCGACGAGGTCCACTTCGGCCGACTGACCATTATTGGAAATATAAATCTGATTGGCCTCCGCCCGCGCCTCGGCTTCATCTTCAGACTTCAACTTAATCGATGCCCGTTGGCCAGGCGCTGACACCACGGTCACCTTTTCTTGATTCATGTCGGAACGAATGATTGCCCCAGCCAATTCTAAACCGCGTCTATCCACTAAGCGCGATTGACCCTCGAGCTCTAAGATCGCCTGCGATTGTTGCCATTTAGAATGTTCCGCAAAAAAGTCGGTTTCCTTCACGACACCTTTGACGGCACCATCGGCGACCACCAAGTTACCACTCTCTTTCACTTCGCTCACTGTAATTTTACGCGCAGCGACCTTTCCTTGTTCCGACTGGAAGTTCGCCTCTCCCTCCATGGTTAGACTCTGTAATCCCGTTTTAAGGTCGCGTTCAATCCGACCCGCCAATCCCGTGAACTCGGCGGGGGCCCTACCCGCTCGTCGAGTTTTAATATTCACCAAACCCATTTCGCCGGCATGCATTTGCATCAGCTGGGTCTGTGAATTATAGACCAGACTCTTGGCGGTGGCGGTTAACTCAGTGTCCTCAAGTAAGACATTTCCGATGAGCTCTACAGTGTCTGATTTTTGCGTAAAGACAGCGCTATCACCAGAAAGCGTCTGAGTGTTTAAGACCCGTACCACGCGACCTTTGGCGCGAATCTGACGCCATGACTTATCGCCACCGACCTCATCATTTAGAACACATTCCACTAATTCACAGGTGATTTTTTCGTTAGAGCGATCAACCACCACTCCGCCTTTAAAAATAAGGGTAGTGCCTTCCGCACTGGGAACCACATCGAGTCGCTGCGCGGTGACATGCATGCGTTGCGCCATCGCTTTGGCTAAATCAAGTTCAGCGGTGACGTTGGCCAACACCGTGAACGTATCGCCCACCGGCGTGCTCTTCCAATTCCAGCCATCGCCACGTAAATTAAATGCGGCCGACTTGGCCTTAAACTCCGCAGTCCCCTCGGCGGTATGCTTGGTCGGGTCAA
>CAIVVQ010000178.1 GCA_903909465.1 uncultured Opitutia bacterium
CTCGTCTTAGGTGGCTGGCCGCGCGGCGAAAAAGTCGCCCATAAAGACGTCAAACTTCGCACCTTTATTTCGCAGGAAAAGAATCGGATGCAAATGGCCTCACACGTGTACGATATTTCGTACGGCACCGTGCGCGAGGGAGACACGCTGGTTTGCGTCGACGATTCCATCGTACGCGGCACCACGTTACGTCAGTCCATTCTGCGCATCCTGGCGCGGCCGAATCCCAAGCGCATCGTCATTGCTTCGACCGCTCCGCAAATCCGCTACCCTGATTGCTACGGCATTGATATGTCGGAGATGGGCAAATTCATCGCCTTCCAAGCGGCAGTCGCCCTCTGCAAAGAGCGCGGCATGAACGATCTATTGCGCGATGTTTACGAAGACTGCTTAGCGCAGTCCAAGGGTCCGGCAAGTGCCATGAAGAATCACGTGAAGCGCATCTACGATGCTTTCACGGCAGAAGAAATTGCAGTGAAAGCAGCGGAATTGGTCTACCCTCACAAATCCACCTGGAAGGGCGAGCTTGTGATCGTATTCCAAAAAATTGAATCCTTACACAAGGCCTGCCCCGAAAGCTTGGGCGATTGGTATTTCACCGGCGACTACCCAACACCTGGGGGTTTCGGCGTGCTCAACCAAGCCTACATTAATTACTGGGAGAAGCGCGAAGGTCGCGCCTATTAATTAAGAGTACAGTCGGAATGGTGCCGTGCGTGCGCGGAATGACGTCGACTGCTCGTCCCATTTAGCAAGCCAGCCGGCGACGTCGACCGCCGCACCCTTAGTTTTTAATTCCTCAAAGAGCGCCTCGCTGCCAACGTGCTTAATGAAGAGGTCGCGTTCGGTTGCCGTAGCTTTAACGAAAGGATTTGTTGGGCTCCAGATGCAGCACTGCCGCATCATGTAAATTGAAAGCGCGGAGGGCTTTAATTTACTCCAGTCGCTGACTTCGGTGTAAACACCCTGCGTACCATCAGACATCACCACCGGTTTTAATTGTAAGCCTGGAACCGCGTTACCGAGCGCGGTTACTAGGTCGGCCGAACGACGGCGGCTGTATTTCAAGAAACGAAAATGCATCTGATTGCCAAAGCTGTGACTGAAGTCGCCGATGATACAGCCCAGGCCCACCATCGCGTAACCGAGCGTTGCTTGTGGTGATGGCACGCGAGGCGAAGTTGGCACCCAAGTTAAACCCGTCTGGTCCCATGTCATACTGCGACGCCAGCCGCGCATGCCGATGACCTCGAGTTTTCCGCGTTGGCGTTGTGCTTCGGAGATTTCTAATACACCGGGAGTCGCTACAGCCCAACGGGCGATTTCTCCGATAGTTAAACCGTGTACATAGGGCATTTCGTATGCGCCCACATAACTGCGACGCGCGCGATCCATGAATGGTCCGTCGACCTTCTCGCCGCCCAAGGGATTGGGTCGATCGAGCACGATAACTTTAATCGGGCGCTCTAAAGAGAAGCACGCTTCGATAACATAGCGCATGCAACTGATGTACGTATAAGAGCGCGAGCCGATGTCCTGAAAATCAATCACGACCACATCGAGGTCGGCCAACATGGCAGGCGTGGGACGACGAGTCGCGCCGTACAAAGAATAAATCGGCAGCCCTGTGCGTGCGTCGCGTGCATTCTTGACCACGACTTCCGCGGCAGCGTTGCCGTCGATACCATGTTCGGGTCCAAATAATTTAGTGAGCTTCACCCCGGAGGCTCCGGCTAAAACGTCGACCGTGCGCGCGCCCGCTCCGTTGACGCCCGCTTTGTGTGTGACTAGCCCGCAGCGCAATCCCTTGAGAGAGGCGAATCCGTCGGCCGCTAAGGCGTCGATGCCGAGCATAACTTTGGTGCCTGTGAAATCTTTGCTCGTGGTAGCGGGTCCACTAGAGCTTGTAACCGTTCCGCCGCCGCCCGCCGGACCCGAGGCACATCCGGGAATTAAAGCGGCGCCGAGCGTGGCCAGGGCGGTGAGACGGAAAAATTCGCGGCGTTCCATGTTCTAAGTGGTCGCTCATCTTCTTATTAAACCGAGAAGGTTCAAATGAGTTTTTCGTTTATTATCGGTTTCGTAAAATCGATTTGCCGAGGACCGCTATCCATCGCACCGTGGCTCATGCGCGTCGCACTCTTAGGATCAGGCCGTGGCTCCAACGCCGAAGCCGTGCTACGTGCGCAGCAGGAAGGTCGACTCGGCAAAGCCCAGGTTGTGGGAATTTATTGCGATGTGCCCGACGCGCCCATGTTACAACTGGGGCCAAAGTTTGGGACGCCGGCTTTTTATTTAGACCCTGGTCCTTTTAAAACAAAGTTCTCCCCCGAACAGGAGACCTTTTGGGCTGACGCCTTAACAAAGCACCAGGTCGACCTTGTTGTCCTCGCTGGCTTCATGCGCGTCATTAAAGCCCCGCTACTGGAACGCTTTGCAGGTCGCATCATCAACCTTCACCCGACCCTGCTTCCGGCCTTCCCTGGTCTGGACGGCATTGGCCAAACTTGGCGTGCAGGAGCGCCGGAAGGCGGTTGCACGGTACACTGGGTAACGGCAGAGGTCGATGGCGGCAAACACCTCGATCAATCGCGCGTCGCACGCGGTACTTCTGATACGCAAGAATCGTTCGCTCAAAAAATTCATCAGGCCGAACACGCCCTACTCCCCAAGGTCATCGCAGAATTGGCGGAAAAATTTCCACAACGATGATCGAGTTGCGCTGCCCTATCCACGAGGACCTCGTGCAGCCCATGGAAGACCACTTCTGTGAATTAACGCGGTCATCATGGATGCTCTTTCATGAAGGACCGGGCATGCCGAATTTTGTGATGGGGTATTTTGAAACAAAACCTGAGGCCGATGCGGCATGGGCGGGTTTGCGAAAGGCATTCAAAAAACTTCCGGAGCAATACGAGTCGAACACGCTCGAGGACAAAGATTGGAAGGAAGCTTACAAAGAACATTTGAAGCCCTGGAATCAGGGTCGCTTGCATTGGGTGCCGGCGTGGATGCGCGGCAAACACGCAGTGCCCGCTGATGCAGCGGTGATTTGGTTCGATGCTGGGCTCGCCTTTGGCACCGGCGATCACCCAACCACGCGCCTCTGTGCGATTCGCTTAATGGATTTTCTGGAAACCCATGCGGCGGAGAAAACCTCGGTGATTGATGCCGGGTGCGGTTCAGGAATTTTGGCGCTCTCCGCCGTGCAATTAGGGTGCGGTAAAGTTAATGGCTTTGACCGTGATCCGGAGTCCGTACGCGTGAGCTTGGCGAATCGGGCCGACAACGGTATCGCCGAAAATAAGGTTTCATTTTATCACGCCGGGCTCGAAGAAGGATTCAAATTAACGGGGCCTGCTGATGTCGTACTTGCCAACATTATCAGCGACGTGCTTTGCATTTACGCCGATGATTTAATTGCCGCCATCAATCCAGGGGGCGTCTTAGCGCTCAGCGGAATATTAGCGAAAGAACAAGCCGCCGTGCGGGCGCACTTTGAATCCAAGTGTCTGTCGGCCTGGGGCGCAGTGAAGGCCGATGGGCGGATTATGGGCGAGTGGAGTGACGTGGCTCTGTTTCGTCCTTAATTACCAGAGCCGGGCTTGCCATTGAAGGCCAACGCCATTCGCTTCCATTCATGCATTCGTCGACCTTGCGCGGAATTCGCTACGCCCGATGGGCCAGCTACCTTTTTGCTTCGGTAATCTTCTTCTTAGCGATCTTGGAATTAAATGAAGGCCTGAACTTAGGCTTCGCTCATTTGCCGCCGCGCTGGAAGCCGACGGATGTGACCTTCCCGCTCGCGCTTCATGCTGAATGTTGGTTCTTTGTTTTTTACGCTACGCTCATTGCGCTTCCTTGGGAAAAAATTCAGTCTGACTCCCGCTGGAAAAAATTATTTGCCCTGCTCTGTTTTGTTTCGGTGGTTTTTGCCTTCGCAATGATCTCGGAAGTGATGGCTAAGAATTATGTGGCCGTGGCAGCGAAAACCAAGGCTCGCCTGCCCGTGTTTCAGGCCATTCTGCTTTTCAGCGCCCTCGGACAAATCCCCACCTTGCTCTTTGTCCGTCGCCCCGAGCTGCTCGATTAATTATTTAGACAGGGCGACAAACAAGGCCTCGGCTTTTTTAAGCGCATCCTCGAGAGTGTCCGCGGTAATGGTGATGTGTCCCATCTTGCGTCCGGCGGACGCTTGACCCTTGTCGTATAAATGCAGTTTTGCGGCGGGCTCTTTCAAGATCATCGCCCAATCGGGCGTCTGTCCATTGCGCCATAAATCGCCCAGCAAATTAAGCATCACCGAAGGTTTTAAAATTTGGGTTCCGCCCAGCGGCAAGCCGCACACCGCACGGACGTGTTGTTCAAACTGACTGGTCTGATTCGCATCAAAAGTTTGGTGGCCGCTGTTGTGTGGACGCGGGGCAAGCTCGTTCACAATGATACGTCCGTCTTGCACAAACATTTCGACGGCCATGAGTCCAACAAGTTTAATTTTCTCAGCAATCTTGAGTGCGAGCTCCTGTGCTTCACGACGAGTGGCTTCGCTGATACGGGCGGGCGAAAGAGAAAGGTGTAAAATGTGATTACGGTGAATGTTTTCCGCGGGGTCGTAGACCGCGGTCTTCCCGTCTTCGGTGCGAGCCACGATGACCGAGATCTCAAGTTGGAATGGCACCCAGGCCTCGAGCACGCCGACTCCATCGCCGATTTTCTCCCAGACGTTTTCCAAGTTCGTGTCGGCGTCGGTGATTTTTGCCTGACCCTTGCCGTCGTAACCGAAATCGGCCGTCTTAAGCACGCACGGTACGCCAATCTTCTTCACCGCTGCGCTTAGTTCTTCGTGCGAAGATACGACGACAAAATTGGCGCACGGGATACCCTGGGCCTTAAGGAATTCTTTTTCGCGGCGGCGATTTTGGCAAATCGCAAGAACTTCGGCAGAGGGGTGACACGGGGCGATCGCATTAACTTGCGTCACCGTGGCCGGAGGAATGTTTTCAAATTCTAAGGTCAAGCGACCGCATCCGTCGGCAAACTTTTTGAGTGCCTTCGCATCATCCCACGCTGCGGTGGTGTGGCTATCGGCTACCATCGCCGCACACGCGCTGCTGGAGGGATCGAACGTCTTCACCTTGTAGCCCATGCGACGCGCCGCGATGGCCGACATCCGGCCCAGTTGTCCACCGCCCAAAATTCCGATTGTTCCTCCCGGTAATAATGGTGCGGACATGGATTATTTTTTCTTTTTAAAGCTGGGGCGCGGATTTTTCAAAACTGCCTGCGTTTGCTTCGTGCGAAATTTTGCGAGGCTCGTTGCGACTTTTTTATCGGTCAGGCCAAGAATCGCGGCAGCGCCGAGGGCAGCGTTGATTGCACCAGCGCGGCCAATCGCAAAAGTGTGTACCGGAATGCCCGCGGGCATTTGCACGATGGATAAGAGCGAATCAATCCCGTCGAGAGTCTTCGACTGGACTGGCACTCCCATTACGGGCAGGAGGGTCATGGCCGCAGCCATGCCGGGCAAGTGAGCAGCACCGCCGGCGCCGGCGATGATGATTTTAAGGCCGCGAGCCTGTGCGCTCAGCGCATAGTCTTTTA
>CAIVVQ010000179.1 GCA_903909465.1 uncultured Opitutia bacterium
GAGGCCGGACTCAGCGTCGACATGATCATTAAAAATTTAGGTAATGCCGGTAAATCCAACCTGACTTTCTCGGTTACCACCGACCAATTCACTCGAGTTGAAAAAGTCATCAGCCAAACCCTTAATAAATTAGGCTCCGGCACCGTGCGCTCCGCCGGCGAAATCTCAAAGCTCTCCATTGTCGGCGTGGGCATGATTTCACACCCAGGCGTGGCGGGTACCCTCTTCAAAGCCCTTGCCTCCGTAGGCATCAACAGCGAGCTGATTACAACTTCTGAGATTAAGATTTCGGTGGCCATCGACCCCGCCAAGGCAGATGCCGCTGTACGCGCTGTGCACACCGCCTTCGGTTTGGACAAAGCCTAAGACCAGCCACTCGCCTCTTGCCCGTGGTGGATTCTCCCACCACACTGACCGTGATGTTTCGTTGCATCCCGGTCACCCTCTTTGGACTACTCCTTTTCTGCCTTGGTACCGCCTTGGCTCAGGAATTCCCCGTTCCGGTTATCGGCAACAACGCCACCGTTTCGAGTGGCGAACAACCATCTCAGCGAGCCCTCATAGAACTCGCCGATGAATCACTCGCTGCTGGACTTTCTTCGACCGCGCTCAAGTTCTATACTGAGGTTTTTAATACCACAGGCCTCACTGCATCCGAAAAAGAACGTTCCGCACTCGGCATAGCGGCCGCCCAAATCGAACGCGGTCGAGTGGCGGAAGCGAAGTCCGCTTTAAAGGGATTACCAGAGTCTTCACGCCAAGCTTTAATGAGTGGCATCGTTGCCTTACTCGAAGGCGATATCAACCTCGCCCAATCGTTAGCCGATAAAGTCGAAGCGCAGAAACTACCTAGCCAAGAAATCGCCTGGGTGCACGTCCTTCGCGGCCTCATCGCCGAATCCAAAGGTGATACCGTTGCGAGCAATACCCATTTTGCGGATGCAACTAAATCGGCCGTCTCCGAGGAACACCGTCAACGCATCGAAATGCTCAGCTACCGCGCCAACATTATCGGCGGAAAGAGCGATGAGGCTGTGATTGCGACCCTGCGCGAACGTGCCGCCAGTGCCAAGGATTCACCCCTCGCCTTTGCCGTCGCACGAAACCTGGCCATAGCCCTTGCCCGCCTGGATCGCAAAGCCGACGCCGTGAGTGCACTTAAATCGGTCGAACCACTTAATGAAATTCGCCAAGGTGAGTCGGACTTACTTTGCGGTTTAATTCTCGGAATCGATACCGCCGAAGGCCGTAAACTCTTACAAAGTGCGGCCAAGAATCCGAGTGACACTTCCCTGCGTCTCACCGCAATTCGTGCACTGGTCGCTTCCGCCGCCGAAGCCAAACCCAGTGAAAGTAAGTCGATCGCTAATGAAGTCTATGATTTCTTCATGAAGCAACGTGCGGGGCAACTCAGCTACGAATGCCCACGCGACCCCGCCGTCCTCGATGCGATACACTTGGCTCGCGCTCAACTGATGCTCATCGCCGGAAACCGCGAAAAAGCAAAGCAAGCAGCCAACGATTTAATTAAAGATGTACCGGCCAGCCCGCTCGCTCGCGAAGCCACGCGCACGCTCGCCCTGGTGGCATGGAATGAGGGCGCATACCGCCTCACCTCTTCTTACCTTGAAACCCTAGCGGAAGGAAAAACGGGGATCGGCCGCGATGTATTAAAAACTGTTTCTGCCGACTGTCTCTTCCTGGCGGGCGATTACACATTAGCCGAGAAAGCGTACGCTACTATTCAAAATGAAACACAAGGTTCAGACCTCGCCGCTTCGGCGTTTCATCAACGCGTGCTCTGCTTATTACAATCGCCAGATGATATTAAAGTTTGGTCGCAAGCGGCAGGTGTTATCGAACAGGCACAAAGTAATTCCAAGATAAGCCCTAACAGACTCTGGATTGCCACCTGGTGCTTGATTGAAGATATCCGAAAATCTGCCCAGCCCGAGGCCGCTAGCCAATTTCTCCAACGCATGGAGCCGCTGATTACTAAAACCACGACCGACTTTGCCCTACGATTTGATTGGCAACGTGCACTTCTAGCCCTAGCGATGCACGATAATATCAATGCGTCTAAATTAGCGGATGACATTGCCCGGCGACTCGACGACCTGCCAACCGATGCGTCTGCTGAATTAAAATCGAGCGCCCCGGCATTACGCGGCCACATCGCCTTACTCAAAGCCCGTACCGCACTGGGGAACAATTCCGCTACTGGCCTAAAAGACCTTGAAAGCATTCGCAAAAATTTCGCAAAAACTCCCGCCGCTGCCGCCTCCTTATTAGTCGAAGGTCGCTACCTAGCCAGTTCCGGTCGACACGCCGAAGCACAAACCCGCTTTCTCGAACTCGCGCATGATTTCAAAAGTGGTGATACGTCCCTAAATGAATTCGCAGAATTAGGATTATATGAAGCCGCTGAAGAATCTGCCCAGCAAGCCGCCACCGAGGGTGAAGAAAAACTCAAAGGTGCCGTCGAACTACTCGAACAATTTGCCGAAAGCTTCCCCAAGAGCCCACTGCTGTTTCAGTCCAATCTGCGGCGCGCCGAACTCCTTCGTACCTTAGGCGACTTCAATCGCTCACTCTTAGTATTGAATAATTTAATCCGCGAAAACCCCACGCACCCCTATCGCGCCCAAGCTGAAATGGCGCGTGCCGACTCCCTCTTCGGACTGGCCGAGCTTCGTCGCGATCGCACCGGCCAACTTGACCGCCAGAAAATTGCCATCGCTGCTGCCGCCTACGAAGGTGTTTCGATTGCCTGGGCGCGTGATCCAGACACCTCAGTAGAGGCAAAGTATAAGTTAGCCACCACTCTCATTGAGCGTGCCAAGGCCGAATCCAAGCCGGACGCTCAGTCGACCCGCAATGAGGCTCGCCTTATTCTCGTCAAAATCATTACCCAAATTCGTAATGCCAACGACGCGGATGATTTTAACTTTGGTACCGCGGGACGTAACTGGGTTTCTCGCTCTATTTTGTTACTCGGTGGCTTCTATGAGGAAGAAGAGGATCCCGCTGAAGCCGTCGCCGTCTATCGCCTAATCCCAGAACTCAACCGCAACCTGGCCCCGCACGAAATTCGCCTTCCAGGCCAAGCCGCCGCTGAAAGCAAACTTGCGACTCTCAACGCCACCCTTAATAAAGCCTCAATACGATGAACCAACCCTTCTCCTTCCCCGCCGACGCTGGGCCGTTTGTCTGGATTCTTCTGGCGATATCTTTTCTAGCCCTAGTCTTCGTCGTTGAACGCAGCCTATTCCTGCACCGCGGCTTAGTTTTATCATCCGACTTCGTTGAAGGCGTGCGTAACAACCTACGGGCAGGTCGCCCCCTCGAAGCCCTCACCGCCTGCGAAGAGTCACCCGGGCCCGTTCCACGTGTTGTCAAAGCAGCTCTACTCCGCCAATCCACCGGTGCCGCCGCTATGCGCGCCGCCGCCACCGAAGCCGCCCTACTCGAGCTCCCCGTTCTGGAACGCCGACTCGGCACCATCGCCGCCATTGGTCGCGTCGCCCCGCTGATTGGTTTAACTGCGGCAGTTTTCTCAGGCTTCAATCTCGTCACCGCCCTTAGTGACGGGAGTATCTACGCGTCCGCTAAAAATATTTTTCCGCAGATTCAATCCGCCCTCGCGAACGCTGGCTTCTCACTCGTCATCGCTACAGGCTGCAGCCTGGCTCACCACTTTCTCATCGGACGTGTGCGTTCAATTGTAACGGAAATGGAAGTGGCCGCCCACTCCGTCATCACGTTCGTTGAGCATGAACTGCCCAATACGAAAAATTAATCATCGTACATGGATACACCTCTAGGAGTTTTAGGAAAAGTCCGTCCCGTCAACCGTAGCCTTGACCCTACCCCATTCGTGCTCGTCCTGGTTTGTGCCGCCCTGGTCGCCGTGATGTCATCGCACTTTATTTATGCGCCAGGCATGTATGTGGGCTTTAATGATGTTCCCGCAGCGGCTACCACTCAGGTCAAGATACCGGTTTCGCACTCGGGTGATATCGCCAAAACCGCCACCACGGTGACTCTTGTTTCAGCCCGTGGTACCGGCATCTACGTTGTCGCCGGTCGCGTGGTCGATCGCGAAGGACTTAAAAACGAACTGCATAAACTCGCTCAAAAACCCGGAACCTTGAACCGTCCGGTTTTAGTTAAAGCCGATTCCCTCTTAACACTCCAAAGCTTCGTGGGCATCTGTGACCTTATTCGTGCTGAAGGTTTTCCCGGCATCTTAATTGCGACCAACGAGCAGTGATTCTCGATTGC
>CAIVVQ010000180.1 GCA_903909465.1 uncultured Opitutia bacterium
CAAATTCGACTAGTCGCCCCGACTGGCCGGGCCTCCCGTCGTATTGACGTTGGACTTGCCTCCCTCCGTCAGGATGAGGCGTTCTCAAACTTACCCCAACCTCAAACCATCCACTCATTGTTGTATGAGCCCGAAGCCTTTGATGGTATGCAGTTACTCGTGGTGGATGAGTCATCGATGGTCGACCTCATGCTCTTTGATGAGGTCATTGCTAAGCTGCCCGACGATTGTACTTTGGTGCTCGTGGGTGATCCCAACCAATTGCCCTCCGTTGAAGTGGGCTCGGTGCTCGCTGACTTATGCGAATCCCCCATTCTTAAGCCCAATATTATTCAACTCGTCCAGCAGCACCGTTCTAAGCGCGAAATCATCGAGCTCGCAGAGCGCGTGTTGAACGATCAGGGCATCGGCGAAATCCCATTGGTTGAGCCCACCCCTGATGAGGTAATTAAAAATGTTCTACCGGCCTTTATCAAACTCCGCGATATGGCTCATTCCGGCGACGTAGCGGGGTCGGTTGCTTTGATTGATGAAGTGCGGGTGCTATGTTCCCACGTTAACGGTCCTTTGGGTGCCGAAACCCTTTCTCGGTTAATTGCCGATAAGTTGGATATCAGACTCAACCCCCTGGGAACGGGCTCGCTCGTGATGGTGACGCGCAATGATCGCCGTGGCAGTGGATTAACGAATGGTGACGTCGGGGTGATGGTCGGTGACCTGGTCTATTTCCCAAATAATCCCGTAGGCTATGACATCAGTCGTTTGCCTGGCTACGCTTTAGCTTTTGCGACTACGATTCACAAGGCACAGGGTTCGGAGTATAAACATGCTGTCGTTGTAATTAGCACGAGCAAGCGTGAGGGCTTTTTAAATCGTCAGCTTATCTACACCGGTATTACGCGTGCCCGTGAACAACTTACCCTGATTGCCGACCGAAAAATCTTACAAGAAGCGTGCGAAAATAAAGTCCCGCGTGCCTCAGGGTTAAAAGACCGCCTCAGTTAGTCGACTGCATCAAGGCGACTTCTTGCGCTTCTTTGCTTTGGATTCGTTGGTGGGCTTTTTATATAGCGTACGGAAGGCCTCTAGCTCTGGTGATGGTTTAATGTCTTTTCGTATTTCAGATTCATCGAGAGGTTGTATGCCACCGCAGTCCAAGGTCATTCCGTATTCTTGGTTTGCCTCATTGAACATCATCAGGGCCTCCTCGAGTGTTACACCGTACTTCTTTTGAATATCTTTGAGGATATCGATGGCATCGGTAATTTTACGCTTCTTCTTTTTGGGCATGATAATTGGAGTAGGGTAGGGGTATGTGGCTACTCGTCGTTGTCGTGGTCACGGTCGCCGTCCGAATGGTCATGATGGGCGTCGGAGTCGTCGCTCTCAGCTTCACCGATGATCTCATCGTTATCATTATTGTAGATGGTGCCGTCGCTGTCGGAGTCATCCATGCCGACATCCATGTTCGCGATAATTTCATTAGTTTCATCTTCGGAACGTTTCCTTGAGCCGCTGGCCATGCCGGCGCCGAAGAGTCCGGCGAAGAGTCCAGCAATGAAGCCTGTACTTGCGGCTGATTGACTTGTGCTGCGCTGCGGGGGTGCTGGGATGAGTGTGCTGAGTGGGCGCCATTCGGTCATGCCTTCCGCCCAATAGTAGTCGGTGTACAGCAATTGCTTTTTCGCGAGGCGATCCAGGATTTCTTTCGTTTCAAATTGCCCGATGATTTTCCCGTCTCGTGCCACGTGTACTATCATTTTTCCTACGATGCATGACGTTGCCGATTATGCGAATTATTCTTACGTGGAATTTATTGATAAATTTATATTTATAATAAATTAGAAATAACTTGCGACAATTGCAGCCATAATCTATGTACAACCCTTATGGCTTCACGAAAACCTCGTACTTGGTTTCCTAAGATCACTGGAGGCGTCCATTTCCGCATCTGGTTCGCTAAAGCAGGGAGGGGTACCCCCAACGACACTGGTATCTCGCCGATACCCGCCCGACATATCGAAAACGGCACATATAGCTTCTCTTTAGCCCTATTTGACCCCACTTCGATGACCCAGAAGGAGGCGACTGAGGCTGGTAAGGAAACCTCGCTCTATCCTGGCTACGGCGCCCAGTTTGGGGCCCAGATTTGGCGCATGGCCCACGAGGCTGAAGTGGGTGACTTCATTTTCCTCGAAAGCGAAAACCACCACCTGCATGCCGTGGGTATAATTGCTGGAGAGTACGCCCCTCCGGGTGACGGCAACTACACTGATGAGATGCTTACTCAGAGCGGAGCACACTCTATTCCGGTGAAGTGGTTGCCCATTCAAGATGGCAAGGACTTCATTCAACTCGGCCGTCTTGATAATGCTGTCTTTAGGGATGTCGCTGAGAAAGAAGATTTAGCAACTTTGCTGATTTTCGGAACCGGGCAGATTGTC
>CAIVVQ010000181.1 GCA_903909465.1 uncultured Opitutia bacterium
AGCAGTGATTCTCGATTGCTTGCTTTGCTTTTAACCTAAATACCTTCGACGTGTCCACTCCCGCGATCAATCCAGCTGAACTCCCCAAGCACGTGGGTATAATTATGGATGGCAATGGACGCTGGGCCTCTGCTCGCAACTTACCCCGCCTCGAAGGCCACCGCCGCGGTGCCGAACGCATTTTTGATGTCGTCGATAGTTGCATTGATCAAGGCATCCGTAACCTAACAATCTTTGCTTTTTCCGTTGAGAATTGGAAACGACCTGAGGACGAAGTGATGGGGCTCTTCAAACTCGGTGAATGGGTTTTACGTGCCAACCTCACGCGACTGCTTAAAAGAAAAGTTTGCTTACGCGTGATTGGTGATCTCGAAGCCATGCCAGACTTTGTTAAGATTCCACTCAAGGAAGCAATTGCTGCCAGCGCCGAGAATGATGCCCTCACCTTAGTCGTCGCCCTTAATTACGGCGCCCGCCAAGAGGTCACCCTCGCCGCCCAAAAACTCGCACAAGATGTCGCGAGCGGAAAACTAAAGCCCGAAGATGTGAATTGGCAGAGCATCGAATCACGTCTGCAAACCAGCGGTCTACCCGACCCCGATCTCATTATTCGCACATCAGGTGAGTCACGATTAAGCAACTTTCTCTTACTGCAATCGGCCTACGCCGAGATTGTCATTGTCAAAGCACACTGGCCCGATTTTACCAAAGAAGAATTTCAAGCCGCCCTACTCGAATTCACTAAACGCGAACGACGCTTTGGCATGACCCGTGAACAGATCCAACCCACCATCAAAGCATGATTGATCGAGCCTTTAGTACCATCGGCCTCTGGCTGGTAGTCGGCCTCGTCATCTGGGTCGGTGGTAGATTTGGTTTGGCCGAGAAAGCTGCCTTTGGAATTCTCTGTATTCTCGTAGTGATGGCGCAGTATGAATTTTATAAATTAGTCAGAAATATTCCTGGAACGCGCCAATCATCCTACTCGGGCATCATTGCTGGTTTTGCATTACTTTGCACCCTGTACTTTAACGAGAATAATAATGAGCTTACGATTTATTCGTTAAAATTAGTTACATCTATCTTTGGTGTTTATTTAATTTTTTTACTAAGTCGCTCCCAATCGCCACCCGTACTTTTACAAAAACTTCCAACATTCTTCGGCTTTTTGTATCTGCCAGTTATGTTAGCTCCTTTAGTAGCCATTGTACGATTGGAGAATCCGCTCGGACTTTACTACGTACTCTGGGTAGTAATCGCGACGAAGTTTACGGATGTGGGCGGTTTGATCATCGGCGTCCCGTTTGGTAAACATAAAATCGCCCCTCAAATCAGCCCCGCCAAAAGCTGGGAAGGCGTGCTCGGCGGAATCATTGTGTCCGCCCTCGTCTCCGCGGCCTTCGCCTGGTTCTGCAACCACACACTCGGCCTCGACTTCATGGTGCCCTACAAGGCCGCCCTGCTCGCCCTACCCCTCGCTGCCCTTAGCGTACCATCAGACTTAATCGAATCGGTCTTTAAACGCCAAGCAGGGGCCAAAGATTCGGGTCACACCATTCCGGGTATCGGCGGTGCGTTAGATTTAATCGATAGCTTAGTTTTAACCGCGCCTGTCGCTTTAATTCTGCTCTCTTACTTTCTCAGTTGGGCCAAAGTTGCGGGATGAGCCAAGCCAAGCCGATCCTGCACATTCTGACGGGTCCGACCGCAGTAGGTAAAACGGAAGCGGCCCTCGATTGGGCAGAAAAAAATAATGCGGAAATCCTTTCGTGTGATTCGGTCTGCGTTTACCGGGGCATGGATATCGGTTCGGCCAAACCCACCGCCAATCAACAGCAACGCATCCGACACCATGGTATCGACCTCGTTGAGCCGACTGCGCGCTACTCCGTCACACAATACATCACCTACGCCCAACAAGTCGTCCGCCAAAACCTGTCCGAAGGAAAAAATACTTTAGTCACCGGTGGCAGCGGATTTTACCTCGCTGCATTCTTCGGTCCCGTCAGCGACGACTTGATGGTCAACGACGCCACCATCCAGGAAGTTCGTCAGTTGCAAGAACAGGGTCTCAATGCGCTGCTTCGTCGACTACAAGAACTTGAAAGCGGCCCACTCCCCGTGTGGCTCGATCAACAGAACCCCATTCGCGTCGCCAAGGCACTCGAACGCCGACTGTCATCCGATCTCACCCTCGACGAAATCCGCGATGAGTTTCTTCAGAAAAAATCCCCCTTCGAAGGCTACACTGTGAAAACGAATTTAATAGAACGCCCCGACGATGAGTTACGTGCCCGCATTAACCAGCGCACCCATGCGATGCTCAAGGAAGGGCTCATCGAGGAATCCGAGAAACTGCTGCAACTGAAGCTCGACCCCGAATTGCCCTCCGCTCGCGCCGTAGGCTACCGCGCGACCATGGACTGGCTAGTTGACGGAAAGAAGGTAGCCCTCGAAGGCCTCGCCGAACGAATCAACTTAGACACCTGGGCTTTAGTCAGAAAACAGCGTAAATGGTTCAAACGACTCGGGCTGATTTAGTTCCGGCTTTAGCTTAAAATTAGACAGTTGGCCCGTCGGTTTTGTTAAAATTATGTAAATTCAGCAATAAATGGGCTCTAATTGAGCCTCCATACTTGCCCTTTGTAATCTTGAGGACAAAACAGGCGTTCCAACCTTAACCCCTAAAAACATGCCCCTAAAAGTCGGCCTCCCCCTCCCTGAGATTACCCTCAAACAAAAGACTGAAACCGGCCTAGTCGATGTCAGCCTCCGCCGTAACGTTGGTAAAGGTAAAACGGTCATCTTGTTCTTCCCGCTCGCTTTCACTGGCACCTGCACCGACGAACTCTGCAAAGTTTCGGGTCTAATCGACGAGTATAAGAAACTCGGTGCCGACATCATCGCTATTTCTGTCGACAGTCCCTTTGCTCAAGAAGCATGGGCTAAACAGTCGAATATCTCAGTCACGTTGGTATCAGACTTCAATCGCGTCGCCGTTAAAGCCTTCAAGGTTAAGGACACCAAGGCCATCCCTGAAAAGACTGGCATGCTCAATGTCGCCAAGCGCTCCGTCTTCGTGGCCGATAAGAACGGTATCGTGATTCACTCCGAAGTGAAACGCGACCCGTCTACGATGCCGAACTTCGCGAAGATCAAGAAGGCCGTCGAAGCGTAAGCTTCCGATTAAGCTCCTCGCAACGACCGCCCTTTGGCGGTCGTTTTGTTTGAGGTTAAAATTGAGCCAATTGCTGAGCTTTCGGCCACCCAGTGGAAGCCAAATTACCTGACCGATTAAGCAATGCTTCTGAATCGATAAAATTAGGGCGGTCGGGCTTGCTCCACCCACCCACTCTGCTTTTTGCTTAAGGTCTCCCAATTTCCAATCCATGGCCTCCTCCGACCCATTCAAAGCCCTTCGTCCTTTCGCCGCTGGCGGTAAGTCTGGCTCCATTTATTCGCTGCCTGCACTCGAGCAAGCTGGCCTCGGAAAAATCTCCCGACTCCCCGTCTCCATCCGTCTCGTTCTTGAATCCGTTCTACGTAACTGCGATGGCATTGCGGTGACCGAAAACGATGTTCGTACGCTCGCTCAATGGAATGCAGCTAAACCAGTCGACACCGAAATCCCGTTCGTCGTCGCCCGCATCGTCCTACAAGATTTCACCGGCGTACCTTTGCTCGTCGACCTCGCTGCCATGCGCGAAGCGGTCGCTCGCCTCGGCAAAGATAGCTCAGTCATCGAACCACTCGTACCGGTTGACCTCGTGGTCGACCACTCCGTCCAAGTCGATCGTGCGGGCACTGCCAATTCGTTCCTCGAAAACTTACGTCAAGAATTCAGCCGTAACACCGAGCGCTACGAATTCCTTAAATGGGGCATGCAGGCCTTTAAAACTTTTGGCGTTGTTCCACCCGCCATCGGCATCGTTCACCAAGTTAACTTAGAGTTCCTCGCTAAACTCGTTTTCGAAAAGAACGGCGTATTCTACCCCGATACTTTAGTCGGCACCGATTCACACACGACCATGATCAACGGCATTGGCGTCGTGGGTTGGGGCGTTGGCGGCATCGAAGCCGAAGCGGGCATGCTCGGTCAGCCGGTCTACTTCCAAACGCCTGAAGTCATCGGCGTTAACCTCAAAGGCAGCCTGCGTGAAGGCGTCACCGCGACTGACCTCACCCTGCGTCTCACTGAAATCCTTCGTAAGGCAAAGGTTGTCGGCAAATTCGTTGAGTTCTACGGCGAAGGCACCGAAGCCCTCTCACTCGCCGACCGTGCCACCATCGCCAACATGGCGCCCGAATACGGTGCCACCATGGGCTTCTTCCCCGTCGATGATAAGTCGCTCGATTACCTCCGCCAAACCGGACGAGACGAAACACACGTCGCACTCGTTCGCGAATATTACAAAGCCCAAGGTCTGTTTGGTATCCCGAAAGCCGGAAGCATCGACTACACGCAAAACATCGAACTCGATATCAGCACCGTGGTACCCTGCGTCTCCGGACCTAAACGTCCACAAGACCGCATCGACCTTCCGAAAATCAAAGAGAGCTTCAACACTCTCTTCACGACGCCTAAAGATAAAAATGGTTTCGGTAAAAATGAATCGGATCGTGCGACTTCGGCAGCGATTGGTTCAACCGATCGCAAACTGCATCACGCATCGGTCGTTATCGCCGCCATCACCTCATGCACCAATACTTCCAATCCTTCCGTGATGGTCGCAGCAGGTTTAGTCGCCAAGAAGGCCGTCGAAAAAGGCCTTAAAGTTAATCCGACAGTGAAGTGCTCACTGGCACCAGGCTCACGCGTCGTAACCGATTATTTAAATGAAGTTAAGCTGACCCCTTACCTCGATCAACTAGGCTTCAACCTCGTCGGCTACGGCTGCACCACCTGTATCGGAAACTCGGGACCACTCGACGCCGATATCGAAAATGCCATTAAGCAAGGTGACCTCGTGACCGCCTCCGTTCTCTCGGGTAATCGTAACTTCGAGGCCCGCGTTCACGGTGCTGTTAAATCGAATTACTTAATGTCACCTCCACTCGTCGTGGCCTTCGCTTTGGCGGGACGTGTCGATATTGACCTCGATAACGAACCGCTCGGTCACGGCGCTGATGGTAAACCGGTGTTCCTTAAAGACCTCTGGCCCACCCAAGCAGAAATTTCCGATTACGTGGCACGCGGACTCAAGCCCTCGATGTTCAAATCGAAGTACGCACCCGACTCACTAGCTAACGCCACCGCCGAATGGAAAGGCGTGCAAGGCGGCTCCGGTGCCCGTTTCAGCTGGAAGGAATCGTCCACCTACATCCAAGAACCTCCTTTCTTTAAGGGCTTCTCGATGACGCCTCCGCCCACACCTAAACTCAGCCAGCTCCGTCCATTGGCCATCCTGGGCGACTCCGTTACGACCGACCACATTTCGCCGGCCGGGTCGTTCAAAGAAGAAACTCCTGCTGGAAAATTCCTCCTCGGTGCAGGTGTGGCGAAAAAGGATTTTAATTCCTACGGTTCCCGTCGCGGCAACGATCGCATCATGACCCGTGGCACCTTCGCTAACACCCAAGTGAAGAACTTGATGGCCGAAGGTAAAGAAGGTGGCTTCACCAAGCTGCAACCCGAAGGAAAAATTGAAACCATCTTCGACGCCTGCGAATCGTATAAACAACGCAACGTCGGACTCATCGTCTTCGGCGGTGTTGATTACGGCATGGGTTCCTCGCGCGATTGGGCTGCCAAAGGCACCGCGCTGCTCGGCGTCAAAGCTGTTGTCGCTCAATCCTTCGAACGTATCCACCGCTCCAACCTCATCGGTATGGGCGTCATGCCCCTCGAGTTTCTCGATGGCAAGAATGCTGCGTCCTTTAATCTCAACGGCACTGAAACCTTCGACCTCGAAGGCCTGACCGAACCCGTTAAGCCGCGCCAAGCCGTGACGCTTATCGTTCACCGCTCCAACGGAACGACCGAGCGCATTCCACGTGTTGCCCGCATTGATACCGCCATCGAAGGCGAATACTACCGTCACGGTGGCATCCTGCCCTACGTTCTGCGTCAAATCCTTAAGTAAAACGGCCAACGGCTAACCATTGCGACTTGCCCCCACGGGGCAGGCAAGTATTCGTCAGCATATGGAAATTGGCGTTATCAACGGACCCAACCTCGACCGACTCGGCAAACGCGAGCCAGAGGTATATGGTACCCAAACACTTTCCGACCTCGAAAAGAAAATTGCGGCACACGCTAAGAAGTCCGGTGCCAAGACCCGCTTCTTTCAATCCAACCACGAAGGAAAAATTATCGATACCATCGCGAAGTGGGCGGACGACGGAGTGAAATTCTTAGTCATCAATCCAGGAGGCCATACTCACGTGAGCGTCGCTTTGCGCGACAGTATTTCCGGCAGCGGCCTCACCGCCGTCGAAGTTCATATCTCTAATATTTATAAGCGCGAAGAATTCCGCCATAAATCCGTGACCGCCTCCGCTTGCGTCGGCGTCATTACCGGTCTCGGTTTTGACGGTTACCTGCTGGCCATCGATTACCTCGTGGCCAACGGTAAAGCTAAGTCAGTGAAGCCAAAAAAGAAGAAGTAAGGCTAACCTGCGACGGGAAACCTACGCAGGTCGCACGAGGCACGCACCGACTTACCGTCAACTAAGTGGTCGGCCATTTCCTGGGCTAATGTCGGCGCCCAAATCGTACCGCGGGGGCCCATGCCATTAAAGAGGTGTAACGCAGGGTGCTCGGGATGCGTCCCAATAAATGGGTGATTGTCGCTCGTGCAGGGCCGAACGCCGGCAACGTGATCCGTCACCTCCACGCTGACCTCGCTAGTAAAGTAATCCTTAAAACGTTTCTGGAATTTTCCACTTTGCACTTGGGTTGGGACTTCATTGAGGCCCTCCCACTCCCAATTCGTACCCGCACGCCAGCGACCCTGCCCCAGCGGCAAAGCCCAGCCTTGCCGATTAAGCACAATCGATGAATCGGGTGCGTTGGAATTAAAGCTAATCGCCTCACCTTTCGCCGGCTGCCATGGCAGGTAGGAAAACGGGCCCTTCTGCGCCGATCGATAGCCATCACAGAAAACGACCCCGCGTGCCGTTACATCATGCCACGTCACGCCGCTTTC
>CAIVVQ010000182.1 GCA_903909465.1 uncultured Opitutia bacterium
AGCGGATCAACGCTCGCTCAAACGCCTCGCCGAGAAACGTCGCCGCCGCACCGAACAACATTTCAACCTCGTCGCCGAACGCCTCGGAAAAAATTACTGCCCCGGTCGCTCCTGGGAATCCATCGGCCAAATGCTCATACTCCTCACGCCTCGCGTGAAAATTGCCGACCTCGGTGCCGGCGATGGCACGGTCTCACGCCTCCTCGCGCGCCAAGCAGAGTTCGTGCACTGCATCGACAACTCTCCACGCATGGTCGAGCTCGGACGTTCCCTCGCTAAAAAAGAACAGCTCAAGAATGTGGATTACGTTTTAGGCGACATTGAAAAGGTTCCACTCCCCGATCGCATCGTCGACATCGCCCTACTCAGCCAAGCGCTCCACCACGCCGAGAACCCGAAGAAGGCACTCTCCGAAGCCTTTCGTATTTTAAAACCCGGTGGTCGTTTAGTGATTTTAGACCTACGCGCGCACCGCTTTGAAAAGGCCCGTGAAATTTATGCCGACCGTTGGCTGGGCTTTAAGGAAAACGACCTGCACGATTGGCTCGATGAAATCGGCTTCATCCGCCCCGAAGTGCGCGTCGTCGCAAAAGAAACCCAAGAGCCTGGTTTTGAAACGCTCTTAGGCACCGCCGTTAAACCTGCTAAGTAGTTTTTGCTAAGGCGCCCTCAGCACCGCGTAAGTAATACAAGCGCCACCTAGGGGACATATGGTTTGGCGACTTCGGAGTCCGCCACACATCGTTAACTGCGTCAGGAGAAACCCTCCTCGCCCAAACGATGACCCACCATTCCCACAACTGGTCCGCACTTGCCCTATTCCCCGCGAGTCTGCTCGCGGGCTCACCCAATTCCAGTCCGCTCACTTCTGAGGACGACTTTAATACACTCTATTCAACCGCCGAAAGGACACTCACAAATAATCAGCCTGGCGAAGCACTTAAGTTGTTTTCGGATCTCGAAAAGAAGTCTGCCAACACACAGTCTAAAGTTCGCGCGCTTTTTTTAATTCAGAAAGCAAACTGCTATTACCAGCAAAAGGACTGGAAAAATACCGTCATTGCTCTGCGTGAGTTTCTAGAAAAATTTCCAAAAGGGACGGAAGACTTACTGGGCCTGAATGATAATAAAGTTGCGACCTGCCAATTCACATTAGCGGAAACGTACCGACAGTTAGGACAATGGGATTCGGCCATCGAAATGCTCCAACGATTATCAGCTAATTTGCTCCTGCCAGCCAAGGATCGCAGCACGGCTTGCCGACTAGCAGCATCATATATCCAAGAGAAATTCCAAAATGGGACGAGCGATGAAAAAAACCGGGCCCTACAGCAAGCAACCGAGCTTTTAAGGAAAGCCGTTTCAGTCGGACTGAACACACCCGAGGGCAAGCTAGCGGGCGCCGCACTCGCTGAGGCCTACATCGCACAACACCTATTACCGGCCGCACAGTCGCTCCAAGCAGAAATGGAAGCGAATCAATCCACTTCTCCCGCTGAAATTATTCGGCTAAATCAACTCCGGCAAACACAAGGCGATGCTTATTTCACCGAAGCCAACCAAGCCAACGATACCACCACTAAGTCTTCACTCTTACGCACCGCACTCCAAGCCTATCAATCGACGCTTCCGAAGTTGTCCATTCTCTCACAGTTCCAGAGAAAATCCACCGAGCTCCAATCATCCATCGCCGAGCTCACACGACTCTCGCCGCAGCCCTCTCCATCTGTCGCCGACAAGATTCGCACCTTGCAATTCGACCTGCAGGAACTCACGGCGGCCGAGAGTGCGGTTCAGCAGAGCCCTGACTATGACCAAGGCATCTATTACCGCATCGGACTTTGTCTGCATGGGCTCAATATGCCACTCGAGGCCATTGTCGCATTTCAAGAAATCCTGAACTGCCATCCACTTTCTACCCAAGCCCCGAGTGCAGCTTATTTCATTATTCTTAACCTGGTTGAAACCGGCAAAACACGCGAGGCACAGTTTGCCTGTCGGTCTTTCATCGAACACTACCCTGATGCGAAAGAAATCCCTCAAGTCGCCATCCTGCTCGGCTCCCTAGCCCAGGATCGCCAAGACTACCGCGACACCATCGCCCGGATCCGGGCCAGGTTCGCCGGCACCTCGGTAGGTGCCTCCGAGTCGGTCGTCGTCTACCTGTGTCAGGCACTCGGACTGCACCTCATCACGCCGCCTGCATTCCTCCGGG
>CAIVVQ010000183.1 GCA_903909465.1 uncultured Opitutia bacterium
ACGCACACCCGAAGGCGAAATCGATCAAGATGCATTCTTGTCTCACGTGGCTGCGCTTGTCGCCGAAGGTGCCGACGCACTCGCCATCTCCACCGCACACGGTCACACCAAAAGTGTCGGCGACGCGCTTCGCATGCTTCGCAAGCAAAACAAGGGGCTCACACTTATTGCGGGCAATGTCACCAGCGGCGAAGGAGTTGAATTCTTAGCGGACGCCGGAGCGGACGCGATTAAGATTGGTCAAGGACCCGGTTCCATTTGCACCACGCGCATGGTCGCGGGTGTCGGCATTCCCCAACTCACCGCGTTGTACGTCGCCTCACGGTCGGCTGCACGTAAGGGCGTGCGCATTATTGCGGATGGCGGAATTTCAAAGAGTGGCGACATCGTCAAGGCGCTGACCTTGGCCGATGCGATTATTCTCGGCGGATTATTGGCGGGTAGCCGTGAAGCCCCCGGTAAGTTAATGGAAATCAACGGTAAGACTTATAAAGAATACCGCGGTATGGGTTCACACGAAGCGATGCGTAAGGGCTCGGCTGCACGTTACGGACACAGCGCTGCTGGCAAATTTAACAAGGTGGCCGCTGAAGGCATCGAAGCGCTGAAAGAAGTTTCGGGATCAGTGGATCAAGTCCTGGGCAATCTCGCGGGCGGCGTGCAGAGCGGACTTGGCTACTTGGGTGCCAAGAACTTGGCTGAGCACCGTGAGAAGGCGCGCTACATTCGGATCACGCCAGCGGGTCAGCGTGAAGCGGCACCGCACGACGTGATTGAAATCAAAGCGGGTTCCTAAGAGTGAGTCACAAAAAGATTTTTTCATGGAACGTGAACGGTGTTCGTTCCGCGCTTGGCAAGGGGCTAGCCGAATTCATTACGGCAACTGCACCCGACGTCTTATGCTTACAAGAGACGAAGTGTGAGACCGCAACTGCGCAAACGTTGGGGCTGAATTTCGCACACCAGTTTTGGCATGAGGCCGAAAAGAAGGGCTACTCGGGTACAGCGATTTTATCAAAGGTGGCGCCCATCAGCGTGGTCACCGATTTCCCTGGCGAGCATCCAAATGAAGGCCGCGTGGTCACCGCAGAATTTAAAGACCTCTACGTTGTGAGTGCCTATGTCCCAAATTCGCAACGCGAGCTCGAACGACTCGACTACCGTTTGCAGTGGGATGCGGATTTCCGAAAGCACTTGGCAAAACTCGCCAAGAAAAAATCGGTCATCGTTTGCGGAGACTTAAATGTCGCCCACGCCGAAATCGATTTAGCGAATCCCACGACCAATCGTCGCAATGCCGGTTTCACCGACGAGGAGCGTGAATCTTTTAGCGAGCTACTCCAAGGGCACGGCTTCGCTGATACTTTCCGGGTACAATATCCTACGCTCGCACAGCGTTACAGTTGGTGGAGTTATCGACCCGGCATTCGCGAGCGCAACATTGGTTGGCGCTTGGATTATTGTTTAGCATCGGACGGACTGAAATGGTCGTCACCCGAGATTCACGATCAGGTTAAGGGCTCCGACCATTGCCCGGTATCGGTTTCAGTTGCGGCGGAACTAGCTTAGTGGTGGTGCTTGCCCATTAAGCGACGAACCCAAGGAGTTAAAATAAAGAGCAGGCCGGTCGCTGCGGCGACCACCAAGGTTTGCTGTAGAAAGAAGTGTGCGAGCACTTGCGGGTTGGTGGATGCAAAATCTTCGGCGATCACGCCGGCGAGTTTATTGCCGAGGCTCATGGCGAGGAACCAAATGCCCATGATCAGTCCGACCAATCGAGCCGGCGCTAACTTAGTCATCGTACTCAAGCCAACCGGGCTGAGGCACATTTCGCCAAGCGTTTGTAAGAAGTAAACGCCGACCAACCACCAGGGGCTCACGCGGCCTGCGGCGGTGAGTTGAGAGGCGGGAATCATTAGAGCAAACGATAGGCCCATGAAGCCGAGGCCTAATGCGAATTTGAATGGTGTGGACGGTTGGCGATGGCCGAGCCAAATCCAGAGCCAAGCGAAGATCGGAGCCACCGCGACAATGAAGATCGCGTTCACCGATTGGAAATAGGATGAAGGAAATTTCCAACTACCGATTTCATTGCGCGTGAGGTCTTCGGCAAAAAGGGTGAGTGATGAGCCCGCCTGTTCGTAGACGGCCCAGAAAATAATCGCCGCAATGAAAAATATAAGAATCGCGGCCAGCCGTCGGCTGTCCTCGTCCTCCAAAATGATTCCAAAATAAATCACGCCTGCAATCGGCAGTGCATAAATAAAATAAGCGATCCACGGCACGTAGTCGGACAGCATCATCAACGCCAAGAGAGTAAGCGTCCCAACAGCGACGAAGAAGAGGCCCGTCCAAGGTTTATGTGAACCCGGTGCGGGCGGGTTGCCGACGTGTTTAATCCAGTCGAGGCGACGGATGTAAACCCACATGCCGAGTGTCATGCCCACGCCAGCGGCACCAAACCCCCAATGCCACGAGTGTAACGGATCTAGGCCCCAGCCGATGAGTAGGGCGCGAAATTCTTCGCTTTGGGCGAGCCAGCCTGTGACGAGTGGTGCGGCGAAGGCCCCCAAATTAATTCCCATATAAAAAAGTGAGAAACCTGCGTCACGCCTTTCGTCGTCGCTGGAATAAAGTTTGCCGACAAGGGTGCTGATGTTCGGCTTGAGTAATCCGGTGCCCAGGGCGACGAGTATGAGCCCGCCGTAAAAAGTCGGCGTAGAGTTAAGCGCCAGTGTGTAGTGTCCAGCCGTAATAATAAATCCGCCAATGAGTACGGCGCGTCGGGCGCCGATAAAATTATCGGCGATGTAGCCACCGAGGATACAGACCATGTAGCTCGACATCGTGTAGTTGCCGTAAATCTGCGCCGCCAATTTTTGATCCATGCCCATGCCGCCGGCCGCGATGGGTGCGACCATGAACAGGATGAGCAGGGCGCGCATGCCGTAGTAAGAGAAGCGCTCCCACATTTCGGCGAAGAAGAGATTGGTCAGTCCGCGGGGGTGTCCGGCCAGCCCGCGAGTATCGGGGACGGAGAACTCTTCGGGCACGGAAAATTCTGGGTCGGGCATTTAAGTAATAATGGATAGAGAATTATGGCCGGGCGACACGTAGATTTATTGGGGTAGAATGGGTCTGCGTTGACATAAAGCGAAGGCAGCTTAAACATATTGAGACTCATTCTCAATTAGCGTGACGCCTCTCTCACAGCTCCTGCCAGGCCAATACGGCAAACTCACCTCGCTCAACCCCGAGCGGGCGGTGGACCAGCGTCTGATGGCCTTGGGGCTACTGCCTGGGATGGTTTTGAAGTTGATTCGTCGTGCGCCATTGGGCGACCCGATGGCGATAGAATTTGGCGGTCAGGTGGTCAGCCTGCGTCTCGCCGAAGCCGAGAGCTTAATCGTCGATGTGGCCGCGGATTGTCCGGTGCAACGACCCACAAAGACTCCATGAGCGCCAAGGAAATTACCGTCGCACTCGTTGGCAACCCGAACACGGGTAAGTCCACTTTGTTTAATGCCCTCACGGGACTACGCCAGAAGGTTGGAAATTATCCTGGCGTGACCGTCGCAAGAAAATCGGGACGGTGCGATTGTGGTGACGGATTAATTGTCGAGCTCGTCGATTTGCCCGGCCTGTATTCTTTGGCGGCGGCTTCGCCCGACGAACAAGTCGTCACCGATGTTTTGCTCGGCTCACTCGAAGGCAGTCAGCAGCCCGACGCCATCGTGGTCGTCCTCGATGCGACTAATCTTTTAAGAAATCTATTTCTAGCCTCACAACTTGCGGAGCTCAATTTACCCTTGGCCTTGGTTTTAAATCAAGCCGACGTGGCGCATGAGCACGGGCTGAAGATTGACACGCAACTTTTATCGCAGCGCTTAGGGGGCGTGCCGGTCGTTTTAACTTCAGCCTGGAAAGGTGAAGGCATTGCGTCGGTCAGGCGGGCCATCGCGGAAGTTTTAAACAAGAAGACGAAGTTGGCGCGATTGACTTGGCCTGCGCAAGTGGAGTCGGGCCTCGAAACAATTGTGCGCGCCGTGCAGGCGGATACGGGTCGCGCGCCCTCGATGGCTGATGCACAAAGAATTTTATTTAGTTCCGACGCCCACACAAGCAATCGACTGGGCTGGAAATTATCCCAGCGCGAGACCGTGGTGCGACAGGCGCGCGACCAGGTGCGCGCGGCCGGATTCAATCCTTTGGCGGCGGAGCCCTTGATTCACTACGCACACCTGCGAAAAGTTTTAGATGGAGTAACCTCGGGTGGCGCGGGCAAGCAGGGCAATGCGGCAGCACTCGATCGCGTCTTATTACACCGCGTGATGGGGCCGATTTTGTTTACCGGAATCATGTTGGGATTATTTGCCTCGGTCTTCTGGCTGGCGAAATTCCCGATGCAGTGGATTCAGTCAGGCGTCGATTTTCTAAAGTCAGTCGCCGCCCCAGCTTTGGCGGGCACGCCGATGTTGCAGAGTTTGGTGACGGACGGAATTATCGCGGGCGTGGGAGCCTTCTTGGCGTTCCTTCCACAAATTTTAATTCTCTTCCTCTTTGTCGGCATTCTTGAAGACAGCGGCTACATGGCTCGAGCGGCCTTTATTATGGACCGACTCTTCAGTTGGTGCGGCTTGAATGGAAAAAGCTTCGTGCCCCTCCTCTCGGGCTTTGCCTGTGCGATCCCGGGACTCTTATCGACGCGCACCATTGAGGATCCGAAGGCACGTTTAGCGACGGCCTTTGCAGTTCCTTTCATGAGCTGTTCGGCTCGTTTCCCAATTTACGCGCTCATGTGTGCCGCGTTTATCGGCCCGCTGTACGGTCCTGGATGGGAATCAGTTGTGATGGTTGGCATGCATTGCGTCGGACTCATTTTCGCCGTGCCAACAGCTTTTGTGCTCACGCGTTTTATTTTGAAAGTGAAACCTCAGCCATTCGTGCTGGAGCTCCCTCGCTATCAAATGCCCAAGCCGCGCGACGTGCTCTGGCGCATGTGGCAGAACGCCGCCGAATTTATTTCGAAAGCGGGTACGGTGATTTTCGCTATCACGATTATTATTTGGGCACTTTGTTATTTCCCGCGCGATGCGCAGATGGCTGAAAAGATTCGGGCCGCGGAGCCCGCGCTATCTACGCATGAATTGCAAGCGCGCACGCAGGCAGCGATGATCGAGCAGTCGTGGATGGGTCGATTTGGCAAAGCCGTGCAACCTGTCTTTGATCCATGTGGCTTTGACTGGAAAATTACGGTCGGCGTCTTGGCGAGTTTCCCGGCACGTGAAGTAATCGTCTCAACCCTGGGCGTTACTTATTCTATCGGTAAGGGCGCCGAGGCGGACAGTCAGCATTTGCGACAAGCGATGCAGGAAGCGAAATGGCTGAGTGGCCCGCGGACGGGTGCGCCGATTTTCTCGTTAGCTGCGGTCTTAGCCTTAATGGTATTTTTCGCACTCTGCTCTCAGTGTGGTCCAACGATAGCGACTCTGGCCCAAGAGACAGGCGGCTGGAAATGGGCGGCGGCCTCCTTCTTCTACATGACGATCTTGGCGTGGATTATGGCTGTGGTCGTTTATCAAACCGTTATAAGAATCTTATGAGTATGGATTGGCTCATCATCGGCGCGATAGTCGGCTCAGCTGCCGGCTGGTTGATTGCGCGCGCCATCAAGGGTTTCCAGGCGCGTCGCAAAGGTGGTTGCGCCGGCGGTTGTGGGTGTGCGGATAAAATTCAACCGCCCAAGAAATAATTAAGCCGGCTGTTGTTGACTGAGGCAGTGCAGGGCGCCGCCTTCAATTAATAGCACGCGACAATCAATGCCGACGACTTTGCGCCCCGGGAAACATTCACGCAGTATGCCCATGGCTTGGTCGTCGGATGCCTGACCGTAAAGTGGAACTAAGACGCCGTCGTTTACGATTAGGAAATTGGCGTGGCTCGGAGGAAGGTCGCGACCCGCCAGGCGAATAGGTTCGGGGAGCGGAAGTTCGACCACGTTAAACTTAGACCCAGCCGAAGTTTTCATGGCCCGCAGACGTTTTAGGTTTTCCTGCAGCGGGGAAAAATTAGGCGACAGTTTATTTTTTTCGGCCACGGCCACGATGGTATCGGTGCGAATGAATCGTGCCAAGTTATCGATGTGACCGTCGGTGTCATCATTGGCGAGCCCTTCGCCGATCCAGAGAATTTCGTTGATGTTGAGTCCGCCTTTAATGGCGGCGTGGAATGCGGCATCGTCCCGACCATCGGCGCGATTAGGATTATTTTGAACGGCTTCGGTCGTGAGGAGCAGTCCATCGCCTGTGACTTCGATGCCGCCGCCTTCGAGTTCAAAGGGGAAGGAGAAACGCTGCATGCCGAGGTGCTGGGCGATTTTCTCTGGCACTAAATTATCGAGCGACGCTTCAAATTTTCCACCCCAACCGTGAAATTCCCAGTCGGTGATGGCGACTTCGCCGGTTTCTTTATGCTTCACGAAAATTGGTCCGTGGTCGCGGCACCACACATCGTCGGTTTTGATATCGACTAACTCAATGACGGAAAGATCCGCTTTCGCTTCGCGTAAGCATTTTTCCGCTTCCGTGCGGAGGGCGCCGCTGGCGTTAATGCGTACGGGTTGAAAGCGCGAGATTGCGGCGGCGAACTCTGCAAACTTTGCGGGGATTAAATCGTAGTGTCCGGGCCAGAGCTTGCGATTGGATGGCCAAGATAACCAGGTGGCGGATTGACGTTCCCATTCCGCGGGCATGCGAAAGCCAAGTTCGCGAGGGGAGCTCATCAGAAATTAGTCGCGCAGGCGGCGGGTTAAATCGCCGTACGCATCGATGCGTCGATCGCGGAAGAAGGGCCAGATGCGACGGAACTCTTGTTGCTTCGCCAAATCGCAATCAGCCAACATCACTTCTTCTTTATCGATGGAAGCGCGCGCGATGACTTCGCCGTAGGGATTGGACACGAAACTTTGACCCCAGAATTGAGTGCGACCTTCGGTGCCGACGCGGTTGGTGGCGGCGATGTAGCAACCATTGGCGACGCCATGGCCACGTTGCACGGTTTCCCACGCGGTGTGCTGGGCCTGTCCGAGTGACGCTTTTTCTTCGGGCAGCCAGCCGATAGCGGTTGGATAGAAAAGAATGTTTGCACCGCCGAGTGCAGTCAGACGAGCGGCTTCAGGATACCATTGGTCCCAGCAAATTAGCACACCGATATTTCCGTGCGCGGTTTTCCAGGTACGGAAACCTAAGTCACCCGGAGTGAAGTAAAATTTTTCTTCGAAACCTGGGTCCTGTGGAATGTGCATCTTGCGATACTTACCGAGAACACTGCCATCGGCGTCAATTACGGCAGCCGTGTTGTGATAGACTTCGCTGCCGCGCGCTTCGAAAAGTGGAGCGACGATGACGACGCCGAGTTTTTTGGCGACCGCCGCTAATGCGGTGACCGATGGGCCTGTCTCAATCGGTTCGGCGAGGTTGAAGTTATTGGGGTCCTGTTCGATGCAAAAATACTTCGTCGTGAACATTTCTTGCAGGCCGATAATTTTCGCGCCCTTCGCGGCAGCCTCTTCGATGCGAGGAATCGTCTTACGCACGTTCGCCGCCGGCGTGTCTTCGGCGGTGAGTTGAATCAGGGCGATGCGTGTGACGTCGGCCATCAAACTTAGTATACCAACTTATTAATCGGGTACTCCACGATTCCTTCGGCGCCTTGCGCCTTGAGGGTCGGGATGAATTCGCGCGACTGACGAGCGTCGATAATGGTTTCGACGGCGACCCAATCGTTATTGCTGAGCGACGAGACAGTCGGATTGCGCAACGAGGGAAGGGCGGCGGCGATCGCATCGAGCGCTTTGCGTGGAAGGTTGAATTTCAAACCCACCATGTGTTGAGCGGCTAATGCGCCTTGGAGCATGAGGGCGATCTGTTCGATCTTGGCACGCTTCACGGGATTGGCCCAAGCGGCTTTGTTTGCGATGAGCACGGTCGTCGTGGACAGCAGGGTGTCGACGATGCGAAGTTTGTTCGCGATGAGGGATGAACCCGTCTCGGTAATGTCGACAATCGCGTCGGCGAGTTCGGGGACTTTCACTTCGGTCGCACCCCAGGAAAATTCCACGGTGCATTCCACGCCTTGTTTCTTGAACCAGCGGCGGGTGGTTTCGACGAGTTCGGTGGCAATGGTTTTTCCGGCAAGGTCCTTGGCGGTCTTGATGGGCGAGGCCTCTGGCACGCAGAGGACCCAGCGAGATTTTTGTGCGGAAGCTCGGCTGTAGATCAGTTCGCAAACTTCTACGACATCGGCTGCATTCTCATGTACCCAGTCTTGGCCCGTCAGGCCGCAATCAAAGAAACCATGTTCAACGTAGCGTGCGACCTCTTGGGCGCGGATGAAGCGGCCATCGAGGGCGGCGTCATCGAAGGAGGGGCGGTAGGATCGGCTGCTTTTGACGACGGGGAATCCGGCCCCGGCAAATAATTGCAGGGTGGCTTCCTCGAGGCTGCCTTTGGGCAGGCCAATCATCAGTTTTTGGGCGTCGGAACTCATTAGGACATTGAGGAAGCGAACGCAGGGCACGCCCGCAAGCATTAAGGGGTTGACTCAGATTAACCCCGAAAAGATTTTTATAAATCCCCTAAAAACCATGTCGCGCCTACTTACTGTCTTATCTTTGTCCTTTTTGATGGTGGGATGTGAGGCCCTCTGGGAGGACGATCTGGCCGACACGCCTGGAACGGATGCGGCCCCGGTCGCTGTTTCTAGCCCCGCACCTGAATCGGCTCAGTCCTCTGCTCAGGCCCCCGTGGTAGCGTCTGAGAAGTCCGTCGCCCCGATTGCTGCAAATGAATCTGCACCAAAACTATCCTGGGAGGCTCCCGCGCCCGCATCTGCTCCAGTGATTGCCCCTGTTGTCGAAGCACCCAAAGACCCCTCGAAGGTTCGCATTATTGAAATCCGTGAGTCCCTTGGGCTGGTCGCCTTTGTTCGCTCGGAATCACCCGCTCTGAAGTCCGTCTTCCAACTGGTCAAGGACGGCAAGGTCTTGGTGGTAGAAGTCGCATCCGTGAATGGCACGCAGGTCGTAGCAAACATCCTCCCCGGCCAAAAGAACGGCGCACAGCTTTTTGAATCCGACGTCGTCGCGGCTTCCGCACAAGGTTCCGCTGGGGCACGTTAATTGAACGGGGCGAGACAGCCCAGTGACAGAAGGACCCGCCCGCTTGCCCGCCGGCGGGTTTTTTGTCCTTAAATTTTTAAAAACACCCCTTAAACCCCGTAAAACCGTCCACCGTTGACCCTTGAAACTGGCATGCCTAATGCTGACCTTTAACTATTCGCGATGAACCAACCAACCAAACATAGCCGCACGGGGAGCATCTCGCGTCGGATTTTGGCTATTCTGGGCGGGCTCGTACTCTTTGTGGTGGTGGCTGGCGCATTGGTGCTTTGGGCGGTCGGCCGATTCTCACCCAATTTAATTGATGCAACCTTAGTGGCTAAGTCGGGCGCCCGATTAGTCTGCGAGGAAAACAACACCAACTTTTTAGTCGG
>CAIVVQ010000184.1 GCA_903909465.1 uncultured Opitutia bacterium
AATAACGATGGCTGCGTGGTGGCACGATCATCGGAAGCGAAGGCCTTGGGTATTCCCATGGGGGCTCCGTTCTTTTCGGTGCGTCGCGTGTGTGAGGCGCATGGCATAAAAGTATTTTCATCCAACTTTTCGGTCTACGGAGATTTTTCCGAAAAAGTTATGACCGTGCTAGCGGAGCACGCCCGGGATTTTGAGCCATACTCAATCGACGAAGCCTTCTTGGGTTTCCCTGATATGTCGGAGGCAGACGCCTTGGCCTTAGGGCAAAGAATCCGCGCCGACGTTTTAAAGCGAACGGGCATCGCGGTTTCAATCGGTATGGGTGCGACTAAAGTTTTATGTAAACTCGCGAATGAACGGGCGAAGAAAGACACACTAAGCGGTGGATGTATCGTGGTGCCGTATGATGCAGCAGGGCGTGCCACGTTTCTAAAAGGGATTGGGGCGAAGGATATTTGGGGTGTGGGTTCGGGCTTAGCGGCCCGCATTCGTTCGCACGGTATCTTATCGGCAGCTGATTTGGCAGAAGCGGACCCCGCTTTTATTAGGCGTTTAGTGGGCGTGGTAGGTGAGCGCATTGCCTTGGAATTGCGCGGTGTGGCGTGCCACGAAATCATTGAAGACGTGGGGGCTCGAAAAAGTATTATGGTTTCGCGATCCTTTGGTCGGATGATTTCTGATGTACGCGATTTAGAGGAGGCGATTGCCACGCATGCGGCCCGTGGTGCGGAGAAATTACGCGAAGACGGATTGGTGGCCTCATCCGTCGTCGTCTTTTTTGGAACTAATAAGCACCGACAGGACCAAGAACAGTATCGGGCGGATGAAATAGAAGTGTTGGATCCGCCCACGGATGATGCCCAGACGATATGCGCGGCGGCGGGTCGGGCCTTGGCGCGTATTCACCGCGACGGCTATTGGTATAAGCGAGCGGGAGTTTTATTGCAGGGTTTGTCACCGGCAGATTCCGTGCAAGAAATGTTGCCTGGTATGGGTGCGAAGGTGGACCTATCGAAACGCCGATTAATGAAGGCGGTGGATGCGTTGAATGCGAAGCTGGGGCGTGAAGTGGTTCGTCCTGGTAGCACGGGATTGGTGCGTAACTGGCAAGGGAAGTCGGAACAGAAGTCCGCGGCTTCAACTCAAAACGAAGATGCAACCTTGCCGAAGTCAGACGCGAAGAAGCCGCGCATACGGTTTCACGAATGAGCGAAAGTCTGTAGAAGTAATTTTCTTCTCCTTAAACTTCCCAGTCTTCGGCCTTCGATTGCAGAATCTTGTCGAGGGCGTTGAGGACGAGTTGTACGGCTTCTTCGGTGGAAAGCTTATCCGTGCGCACGTGAACCTCGGGGGACTCAGGTGCCTCGTAAGGCGATGAGATACCGGTGAATTCGGCGATTTCGCCGCGGCGGGCCTTGGCGTACAGTCCTTTGACGTCGCGTGATTCGCAGACTTCTAAGGGGGCATCGACAAAGACTTCAATGAAGGCATGATTCGCTAAGGCAGCGCGGGCCTTGGCACGGTCAGCGGCGAGGGGTGCGATTAAGGTTACGAGAGCGATATGCCCCGAGTTCGCGAATAAGCCAGCGACGGCGGAGGCACGGCGCACACTTTCGGCGCGATCGGCGGATGAGAATCCAAGGTCGCGATTAAGGGCGGTACGAAGGTCGTCGCCATCCACGCGGTATACTTGACGACCGGCGTCAAAGAGTCGGCGTTCGACGAGTTCGGCGATGGTGGATTTTCCAGAGCCAGATAATCCCGTAAACCAAATCACTGCGGGTGGGTGACCCGAGCGAGCGGTGCGCTCGGTGGCGGTGACTTTACCTTCGCGAGAATTATTTTCGGAACGGGCTTCAAGGATGATGCCGCCGCCATTGATCCGCCCGGCATCTTCCACGGCGAAACGTCCAGTGATGGCGCACTCATGGTGCAAGTCGAAGGCTACGGGGCGGGTGGCACGTACAATCACTTCACAAATGGAGTCGCGTGGTACGCTGTTCGCTTGAATGGATTCGAGCGTCGATGCGTCGGTAATTTTTTCAATTTTTGAAATCACGGCCTGAACGTTTTGCGTGAGCAGACGGAGTCGGTACGTCTTGTTTAATTGCAAGGGCTCTTTGCCCAGCCAGAAAATGCGAGCACGGAATTCGCGACCCACACGTGGTTGGTTGTTAGCATGGGAAGCAACCTGCCCGCGCTCCACGAAGATTTGTTCGCTGAGGGTGAAGCCGGCGGAATCGCCAGTGACGGCGACTTCGCGTGACTCTGGACCAGGCCAATCTTCAAAAGTTCGTACCACACTGCGACGGCCGCCGGGTTGGAAAATAATTTCGTCGCCAGGGCGAATGGCGCCGGCCTCGACACGACCCGCAACAATGCGGCGGTGATCGAAGCGGTAAATATCGGAGACAGGTAGGCGAAGGGGGAGACCGGTTAAATCGTCTTCGTGGCGGAAGTTGTCGAGGGCTTCAGTGACCGTGGGGCCTTGCCACCACTTCATTTTTTCGGAGCGAGTCACCACATTTTCACCGTGCTTTGCGGCGATAGGGATGAAGTGCACGGCGGTGAGTCCGAGCGATTGTAGGAAAGCGGAATACTCCGTCTTAATTTTCTCGTAGGTGGCTTGGTCGTGTTTGACTAAGTCCATCTTGTTCACGAGGACGACGAGTTGTTTGACGCCGAGAAGGGAAAGTAAGAAAGCGTGACGGCGGGATTGATCCATGACGCCTTCACCGGCATCAATCAGTAGCAGTGCCGCAGAGGCACTGGCTGCACCTGTCACCATGTTCTTTAAGCACTCCTTGTGACCGGGGGCATCGATGATTGCGTAAGCGCGCTGCTTGG
>CAIVVQ010000185.1 GCA_903909465.1 uncultured Opitutia bacterium
AATCGTTACAGCGCTTAATCAGTTTACTGACCGCAGGGTCACGGAAAAGTCGCTGGAGTTTTCGCTCTGTCGGCGCATCGCCTTTTTGCACTTCGGCCGAATTCTGCAAAGCCGTTTCAGTGTGTTCTTTCGAAGAGCCCGTCGCGCCACCCACGCCATCACGGCCCGTTCGGCCACCCACTAAAACAATCACGTCGCCAGGAACTGGAACTTCACGACGTACACAATCACGAGGTCCCGCTGCCACGACTGCGCCGATTTCCATGCGCTTGGCCACATAGCCCGGGTGATAGTGCTCCGAGACCAAACCCGTCGCGAGACCGATTTGATTACCGTAAGATGAATAGCCTGCCGCCGCACCCGTGGTAATTTTTCGCTGTGGTAATTTACCCGGTAAAGTTTGATCATAAGGCGTGAGCGGATTCGCCGCACCCGTTACACGCATGGCTTGGTAGACGTACGACCGACCCGAAAGCGGGTCACGAATGGCCCCGCCTAAACAGGTAGCCGCGCCACCAAATGGCTCAATCTCCGTAGGGTGATTATGAGTTTCATTCTTAAACATCACCAACCACTCTTGAATCTTTGCGTCGATTTCAACGGGTACCACAATTGAGGCCGCGTTCACTTCCTCAGAATCTTCCATGTCATCTAAGATACCTCGGTGCTTCAATTCACGTCCACCAATCGTCGCAATATCCATCAGGCAGATGGGCTTACCCTGACGGTTAAGGCCGAGGCGAACTTGCTTATATCGCTCCCAAGCTAATCGGAAGGGCTCCAATAAGGACGACGGTTCAAACTCCACGGCAGTTAGTTCTGCAAGAAAAGTCGTGTGACGACAATGGTCCGACCAATAAGTATCGAGCAATTTAATCTCGGTCAGGGTGGGCTCGCGCTTTGCTTCATCGCGAAAATAGTTCTGGCAAAAAGCCAGGTCAGCATCCGACATCGCCAAACCGAGTTCTTTCCGCAACGCCGACAATTCACTGCCTGATTTTTTAAGGAAATCATTGATCGATGCGACTGCTGCCGGGGAGGGTGCTGCCCGACGTAAAGATTCCGGCTTAGTTAAAGCAGCCTCTCGTGAATCCACTGGATTAATTAAATATGCCTTAACCTTTTTAATCTCTTCCGCTGAAAGTTTGCCGGAAAGTACAAATACTCGAGCGGCGGCTACAATAGGGCGCTCTCCCCCGCTCACGATTTGCAAGCACTGCGCAGCGGAATCGGCCCGTTGATCGAATTGACCTGGTAAATACTCGACGCCGAATGCCGTCTCACCTGCCGCCAAAGGAAGCGATTCGCGGGTGACATCATCAACGGGCGGCTCGGCGAAAACCGTGGGTATGGCCTGCTGGATGGACGAGTCAGCTGCACCCTCAATATCATAACGTTGCAAAATACGAACCGACAGCAATGCAGGCAGACGAAGCGAATCACGCAGGTCGCGCATCAAGGCTTCGGCCTCCGACCGAAAGGCAGGCTTTTTTTCGACAAAAAGACGTTTCATGAATTCCCCTTACCTTGTCGGAAATTTAGGTGGGAGGACGATACTAAACTGTCATTTGTTAGTAAATCCAACCGATGGGAAGCACTTAGACACTCGCCGCTAATTGGCTAAGTTTATCCAGTCATTTAATACCTGCGAATCGCTAAAAATATAATACCGACGATTATCAGCAAAATAACACCCAAATAGACCGCCCGTAAACCTAAGCTCGCTGGATCCTCGCCCCTTTCGTTATTTTGGTACACCTTATTTCCTGCCCGTGTCACGCCCTGAATAACGATGTCGGGATAGCTTCGTCCGGGCACTTCGGTAATGATGCCTACCACTAGACCGAGCCGAATCAGTTCTTGGTAAGCTAAGGTCTTTCGTTCCGTTATAAAATTGTCGAAAGCGTTACATTCCCGGCCGATAACTAGGCGCTCCAAGGCCATCATGGCATCGGCTGAAATATAGTGCCGCCGTCTCTTATCTGGTTTTTTTATATTCAACGATTGAGGTTTATCCAAGGTTGCAGGTATTGTAAAGTCTCACAAATAACTGGAGCTGATAATTATACTTTCGCTACCCTAAGACCCAGCCATGTCTAGTCATTTTTCAAGCCAAGCCCAGCCTGCCGCGGTCGCACTCTCAATCGCCGGCTCTGATAGTGGCGCAGGCGCAGGCATCCAAGTCGACCTCCTGACCTTCGCTGCCCACGGCGTCTACGGTACCACCGCCATCACCTGTCTAACCGCCCAAAACCCGAAAGGCGTTAGTGCCGTCCACGCCGCACCCGCCTCCATGGTCGTCGAACAATGCCAACAGGTCGTGAGTCACTACATGCCTCGCGCCCTCAAAACGGGCATGTTATTTAACGTCGAAATCGTCGAGGCCGTGGCTGATTTTATAAGTAAAAATAAAATACTGGCCGTCATTGACCCCGTCATGGTTGCCACCAGTGGAGCGACTCTACTCAGCAACGAAGCAATTACCGCGCTGAAAGCAAAACTCATTCCCTTGGCAACAGTGGTCACTCCCAACTTAGATGAGGCAAGTATTTTGCTGGGACGAATAGTCAAAGGCGGCGATCAATGCGAATCTGAAGCGGTGGCACTCGCCCAACTTTACCGCGTTCCGTTTCTACTTAAAGGCGGACACAGCCAAGAAAAAATCTTGGTGGATACGCTAGCTTGGCCGGATGGACGCACGGCAAAATTTACCGCCACGCGTGTCGAAAAAATCGATACACACGGCAGTGGCTGTACGTTGTCCGCCGCCATTACCGCCCGCCTTGCCCTGGGTGAAGATCTATTAACAGCCGTCAAAAACGCCCATGCTTACCTGCAAAAAGGGATGCGAGACCCACTTAATTTAGGCGGCTACAATCAAATTAGGCACTGAAGTTTAAGGCTTAGATTGAGGCAGAAATGACAGGACATGGTAGCGCTGGCGGAGTGCCAATTATGGCCCGTGTGCTCCATTTCCCTTGCCCCCTTTATTTCCCTACCTTTTCTAACGTATTCGAAGCAGCTAAGCCCTGCCTCCGACCATGACCAAAAAGAAATCCGACTCCCAAATCTCCAACCGCTCTACGTCCGTGCCCACTGCTAAGGGCGGCGTCAAAATGCGCGGCTGCGATGTCATGGTTCGTTGCTTAGAAAACCTCGGAGTCGACACCATCTTTGCTTACCCAGGTGGCGCCTCGATGGAGCTCCACCAAGGCCTCACTCGTTCGAAAAAAATTCGTACCATCCTGCCACGTCACGAACAAGGCGGTGCCTTCATGGCACACGGGTATTCACGCGCCACTGGTAAACCTGGAGTTTGCATGGCCACCTCGGGACCAGGCGCCACCAACCTCGTCACCGCCATCGCCGATGCGCACATGGATAGTATTCCGCTCATCTGCATCACCGGACAAGTTTATCAGCAGTTCATCGGGCGCGCGGCTTTTCAAGAAACCGATTTCTACGGCATGACGCTTCCCATCGTGAAGCACTCGTTCCTCGTTCTCGACTACAACGAGCTACCGATGATCATGTACAAGGCCTTCAAGATTGCGACCACCGGGCGGCCGGGGCCCGTCGTCATCGATATCCCAAAGGATGTTCAACAACACGAATGGGTACCCGTTTTTCCGAAGTCGATTAACGATGTTGAAATCCTTGGCTTACAGGTTCCTCCCAAGGCTCCAGATACTGATTTTACCGAGGTTTTACGCTTAATCGAGAAAGCCAAGCAGCCCGTACTCTACATCGGCGGCGGCATCCCTTCCGCCCACGCCGAGAAAGAATTAATGGATTTTGCGAAAGCCACCGGAATTCCCGTTGCCAGCACTTTAATGGGTATCGGCGCCTTCCCTTCCGATCACCCACAATCACTTTACTGGTACGGCATGCACGGCACAGTTGCTGGCAATTGGGCCGTATGTAAGAGCGACTTACTCATCGTCCTCGGCGCACGCTTTGATG
>CAIVVQ010000186.1 GCA_903909465.1 uncultured Opitutia bacterium
GCCCTCCTCCATTTCCGCACCGACGACCCCGATTATTACGCCTGGACGGTCTCCGAGCTTCAAAATCACCCACATTGGACCATTTTAGACCAAAAACCGTGGCCTTTTGAGACCCCGACCTTCTTTGAGGAGCTTTTGAAGGCCAAAAACGACGTAATTGCCCAAAAAACGGGCGATTAATAGGGGTCAAAAGGGGGTGGAATTCTTTCCCTTGCCTAGATACCCCTCAACCCTACTCATTTATCCTGTGAAGTCATTCCGTCATACCCGTATCACCTTTACGATTGGTCCCGCCACTGAGTCCGAGGCGAACCTAGAGGCGATCATCAATGCTGGCGCGAACGTCGTTCGCCTCAATATGGCCCACGCCGACCATGCCTGGGTGCGCAAGACCGTCGAACGCGTCCGCAAAGTCAGCAAAAAGATGGGCAAAGAGCTCCCCATCATGATGGACATCAAGGGTCCCGAGATCCGCACCGGCTCCCGCAAAGAAGCCGCCCAACTCACCGTCGGCCAACGCGTCGACGTCACCGGCACGCCCGACGCCAAAGCCGATGGCGATGTTCTGCTCATCACTTCCAATTACCCTCAAATCATTCGCTCCGTTCCCGTCGGTGGACTCGTCCTCGTCGACAACGGACTCATCCAGCTACGCGTGCTCGAGCAATGCTCCGACCGCCTCCGCTGTAAAGTCGAACAACCCGGCTCACTCGGCAGCCGTCGCCACATCAATCTTCCTGGTGTTAAAATCGAACTCCCTGCCCTCACCGACAAAGATCGCGAAGATGTCGCCGTGGGTTGCGAAGTGGGCTGCGATTTCTACGCACTCTCCTTCGTTCGCGAAGCAGCCGACGTGGAATGCCTGCGCAAGTTCCTGAAGGAAAAGAATTCGACTGCACACATCATTTCCAAAATCGAAGATCAGTCCGCCATCGAACACCTCGGTGCGATTTTAGAAGCCACCGACGCCCTCATGGTCGCTCGTGGTGACCTCGGTATCGAAATTCCTTACGAGACCCTGCCTTCCGTCCAACGCCGCGCCGTGGCCATGGCCATCGCATTGCGCAAGCCTGTCATCGTCGCCACCCACATGCTTGAATCGATGATTCAAAACCCTGTGCCGACCCGCGCCGAAGTGACCGACGTTTCTAACGCCGTTCTCGAGATGGCCGACTCCGTGATGCTTTCCGGCGAAACCACCACCGGCAATCACCCGATTCGATGCGTGGAAGTGATGGCCCGCATCGCCGAGACGACCGAGAAAGATATTCCTCGTCGCATCTCCAACGAACAAAAGAACGAATCTCCTAAAGTTAAATTGCTCCGCGCCGCCGCCAGCTTGGCTCAAGGCCTCGGCAGCACGGGCATCGTCGCCTTCACTCGCAATGGTGAAGTGCCTCGCACGCTCTCCGCACTACGCGCCGCGGGTTGCCCCATTTACGGTTTCGTCGAAGACATCGAAGTGCACCGCCGCATGGGCCTGCTCTGGGGTGTGACTTCTTTCCAGGAAAAATTTAGCGACAAGGCGGAAGATAATATCAC
>CAIVVQ010000187.1 GCA_903909465.1 uncultured Opitutia bacterium
CTTTCGAAGGACGACCTCGCTGAGCTATCCGACTTCGTGCAGAACAACCCCGATGTCGAAGTCACCGTCGACGTGGAGAACCTCAAGGTCTCGGCTGGTGCAAAGAGTTGGACGGCCGATATTGCGGCTTCAGCTCGCAATAGCTTGATTAATGGCAAGTGGGATCCGATTGCTGACCTTCTCGAAGGCACCATAGACGTGGCTAATACCGCTGGCGGCCTCGCTTACGTGGACGGCAAGTAATTCTTACGCTGATTAAATAAAAAGGGCCCGATGATTCGGGCCCTTTTTATTTAAGTGAGTTTTTGGATTTTTAAAGTTAGCCCTTCCAGATGCGTAGGAGTGCGTCGGCCATATCCGAAGGCGTAGCGGCCACGGAGATGCCACACTCTTGGAAGATTTTAATCTTCGCCGCAGCGGTATCTTCAGCGCCACCGATGACGGCACCGGCGTGACCCATACGGCGACCTGCGGGAGCGGTGGCACCGGCGATAAATCCTGCGACCGGTTTCTTGCAGTGCGCCTTGATCCAGCGAGCGGCTTCGACTTCGGCACTGCCGCCGATTTCGCCAATCATGATGATGGCTTCGGTTTCAGGGTCTTCGTTAAAAAGTTTAATCACATCGAGGTGCGTGGTGCCATTGACGGGGTCGCCTCCGATGCCCACGCAAGTGGATTGTCCGTGTCCTTTGCTGGTGAGTTGCCAGACGGCTTCATAGGTCAAGGTGCCCGAACGCGAAACCACGCCGACCTTGCCGCGCTTGTGGATGTAGCCGGGGGCGATGCCGATGCGGCAACCACCATGAGACTTATCGCCGCGACCAGGGGTGACGACGCCAGGGCAGTTGGGTCCGATGAGGCGCGTGCGACGGCCAAGCATGGCGCGCTTGGCGCGGATCATGTCACGGACGGGGATACCTTCGGTGATCGCAATGGCGAGATCGAGATCCGCATCGACACATTCTAAAATGGCATCAGCAGCAAAAGGTGGGGGAACGAAAATAGCAGAAACGGTGGCGCCGGTTTGTTTGGCTGCATCGGCGACGGTATTAAAAATCGGAACCTTAACGCCGTTGTGTTCGAAGACCTGACCGCCTTTACCTGGAGTGACGCCGGCGACAATTTGAGAACCGTAATCAATGGAGAGCCGTGCGTGGCGTGCACCGAAGTCGCCTGTGATGCCTTGGACGAGGACGCGGGTCTTTTCGTTAACAAGAATGGACATGATAATTAAATTATAAGGATTATTTCTTGTTAACGAGTTTCACGATTTTCTGAGCCGCATCGGCCATGGTGTCGCCCGACACGATGGTCAGTCCGCTAGCCGCGAGCGTGGCTTTTCCGGCTTCAACATTATTGCCTTCGAGGCGAACCACGAGGGGGAGTTTGAGGCCGGTTTCTTTGACGGCTTCGACGATGCCCGTGGCGATGACGTTACAATCCATGATACCGCCGAAGATATTAACGAGGATGCCTTTGACGTTGGAGTCGCCCAAAATGATTTTGAAAGCGGCGGTGACTTGGTCCTTGGTGGCGCCGCCTCCGACGTCGAGGAAGTTAGCAGGACTGCCGCCGAAGTGTTGAATGATGTCCATGGTCGACATCGCGAGGCCGGCGCCGTTGACGAGGCAGGCGATATTGCCATCGAGTGCGATGTACGAGAGGCCGAACTTAGAAGCTTCGATTTCCTTGGCGTCTTCTTCGTTCAGGTCGCGTAGGGCTACGATGTCGGGGTGACGGAACAGGGCGTTATCGTCGAACGAAACTTTGGCGTCGAGGGCGAGGAGTTTGCCTTCTTGGGTAACAAGGAGGGGATTCACTTCGACCATCGCACA
>CAIVVQ010000188.1 GCA_903909465.1 uncultured Opitutia bacterium
CAACCAACCCAGCGTGCTCGCCGACGCCGTAGCCGGTCACCTCATCGAAGACTCCGAAATCCGCCAAGAACTACTGGCCTGCCTTTCGGTTGATCGTCGACTTAAACGGGTGGCTGATCAGTTAGCCAAACTTGATGCCGAACGCCTGATTGAGGGTTTAGATAAAGACTCCCCCCAGGGCCTCAATTAAGCAGCTAACCAAGTTAGAGGCTAAAATCCTCTAATTCCGATGGCATTAGCACCTTTCTCTTGCAACTTGGAATCATTCCAACTCAGTTGGTGTTTAGAATGATTCAAAATCTGACTGAACATCAACGAGAAGGACTCCAAGAAGCCCTCGCCCACGGCGGTCAAAAAGTCACCGCCCAACGCGAAGTCGTCTACTCCGTACTCCTCGCCAAACGCGATCACCCGACCGTCGACGAAGTTTTTCAACGTGCCCGCGAATCCATGCCCGGCCTCTCCCTTGCAACGGTCTATAACTGCCTCGAAACCTTCGTGGGCTGTGGACTCGTTCGCCAAGTAAACCACGAACGCGAATCCACTCGCTACTGCCCTAACCTCGCCCCGCATGCCCACTTCCGCGACGACTCCACCGGCCGCGTTCATGACATCGAACTTCCCGCCAACGTCCTACAAACCTTGCGCTCAATTCTACCCGCCGGTTTTGAAACCGACTCCATTGAAATCAGTTTCCACGGACACACCAAAAATAAAACTTCACGTCACTCCAACTAATTTTCCCGATGCCCGACTCACTCGTCATTAAAAACCTCAACGCCTCCATCGGCGATCGCGCCATCCTCAAAGATTTTTCTTTGACGGTACCCAAAGGCGAAGGCCACGCCATCATGGGACCCAACGGCACCGGCAAGAGCACGCTCGCCAAGGTTCTCGCCGGGCACCCCGATTACACTGTGCAATCCGGCGAAGCCTTTATCGACGGCCACCAAATCCTCGGCCAAGAGCCCGATGCGGTCGCACGCGCTGGCCTCTTCCTCGCCTTCCAATACCCGAGCGAAATCCCCGGCGTCACGATTGCTAACTTTGTCCGAGCTGCCCTCGTGGCCCGCCAAGCCAAAGGTGCACCCTTTGACGCCAAAGCTTACTACGCCGAACTCTACGCTAAGATGGACGCGCTCAAAATGGATCGCAAATTCACTTCACGCTTCGTCAACGAAGGTTTCTCAGGCGGCGAAAAGAAACGCTGCGAAATTCTGCAACTGATGATGCTCAAGCCCAAGTACGCCGTGCTCGATGAAACCGACTCCGGTCTCGATATCGACGCCCTTCGCATCGTCTCCGATGGCGTCAACCGCATGCGCGGGCCTGACATTGGCTTCCTCGTCATCACTCACTACCAACGCCTGCTCGAATACATCGTACCCGATCGCGTGCACATCATGTACGACGGCCGCATCGTCCACAGCGGCGATAAAGACCTCGCCATCGAACTCGAAGCCAAGGGCTACGATTGGGTTAAAAAAGACCTGGCTTCTGCCTAAACCACCATGGCCGAAATCGAAGAATCTCAAGCCCAGCGCGACGCCATTGCGGTCGATCGCTCTAAGGGTGATTTTAAGTACGAAGAAAATTATGCCTTCGACGCTGGCATCGGCCTGTCCGCCAAAGTCGTAGATTATATTTCTAATGTAAAAGGTGAAGACGCATGGATTAACGAGTTTCGCCAAAAAGCACTTAAGGTTTTCAACGACCTGCCTATGCCCACCCACTGGGCAACCGAAGACCTCAAGAACATCAAGTTCGACGAAATTCGTTATTACTTATCGAAAGGACAAAAAGTGAGCCGCACCTGGGAAGAAGTTCCCGATGACGTTAAGGAAACCTTCGAACGCCTCGGCATTCCCGAAGCGGAACGTAAATTCCTCGCCGGCGTTGAAGCCCAATTCGACTCCGAAGCCGTGTACTCACGCATGAAGGATGAGATGTCCAAACTCGGCGTCATCTTCTGCGGCCCGACCGAAGGCCTGCGTGATCACCCGGAAATTTTCCGTAAGTGGTTCGGTAAAGTGATTCCCACAGGTGACAATAAATTTGCGGCGCTCAATTCCGCTGTCTTCTCAGGCGGCTCCTTCATCTACATTCCTAAAGGC
>CAIVVQ010000189.1 GCA_903909465.1 uncultured Opitutia bacterium
ACCGCTGGCTCCATTCGCGTGCCCTGTGGCTACTCCGGAACCTGGGGACTGCGCTTAACACCCGAACTCAATACCGTGGGCGATACATTTCCGCTTTCACCTGGCTACGATACACAAGGATGGATTGCTCGTACCGCGACCGACCTCATCACCGTTTCGCAAGCCGTGCTCGGAAAATCCGCCAGCGTGAATCGCGGACTCTGGGTCGGCGATCTCGGCGCCAACGTTCCCGATAAAATCTTAAAACAAATTCAGGTAGTCGCCATCAAAGCGGGCGCCGAATCGAATCGTGCCGCCACCGAATTACTTCGCATCAGCTGCACCGACGCCGCAACGGCTTTTCCCGTACTCGGAGGTGCCGCTGCGGCTCGCGTTCATTCCGCTTGGCATCAACGACGTAAAAATGATTACGATCCCGCCGTCTGGTCGCGCCTCGAACAGGGTCGACTGCGCACCGCTGATGAAATCCGTGATGCTGAAAATACCCGTCTAAAAATCCAGGAGGCGTTTCGCGCTGTCTTTCAACAACATGATTTTATTGCGATGCCGTGTACGGCCGGACCCGCCGTCGGCAAAGCGTCTTTAAGCGCCGCCCACCGACACCAACTACTCGCCCTCAATGCCCCCGCTTCCTTGGCCGGCCTGCCCGCCATTGTCGCTCCTGTGACCTTAGATAAGGGACTCACCGCTGGCGTGCAGTTTATCTTTCCCGATATTCAACGCTTCGGGTGGCAAACCATTCTCGAGCGGCTGCGCTAATTAAAGTCGCTGCTTGCGCATATGCGCTGGCGGCTGACCCAGGCCCTCGCGGTACTTAGCCACCGTGCGACGGGCAATCTTGATGCCGCGCTTTTGTAGCTCAGCCGTAATCGCTTCATCCGCTAACGGCGCTGCCGGATTTTCCCGAGCTAAAATGTCCGCAATGATTTCTTGTACGCCTTCTTGCGCCACCGTGCCTCCATCCGATGTGGAAACCCCTGATGTGAAAAACCAGCGAAACTCTTTTAAGCCAAACGGTGTTAGCATCCACTTGTTCGCCGCGGCCCTTCCCACCGTGGTTTCGTGTACGCCCATTTCTTTGGCGACATCAGTCATCGTCAGCGGACGCAATTGCGAAGGACCATGCTCGAAATAATCGGTCTGACGTTCGATAATAATGCGAGCCAAGCGCTCCACCGTGCGTTGACGTTCTTCGATGGCACCAATCAAGAACTTACCTTGGCGCATGCGCTCTAAAATATAATGACGCTCTTTATCACCAAGGGCGTTACCCGCTAACATGTCTTTATAGGCAGGCACCAAGCGTAATTTAGGGACGTGGCGATCATCTAAAGTGATTTTCCATTTTCCGTTTTCGTCTTTTTCAACCGTTGCATCAGGGGTAACGACGCGGTTTTCATCGCGGGCAAATCGTCGGGCCGGTACAGTTTCCAATTTAGATAACTCCGCCAAACCTTCGCGAATCTCGTCCGGGGTTAGTTCCAAGATTCGACCGCAGTCATCGAGTCGACGAGCCATCAACGGCTCCCAACAATCGGAAACCAAACGGGCCGCAATCGATAATCCGCGCCCACGCTGCTTGAGTTGTGCTAGAAAACATTCCCGCAAATCCCTCGCCCCGATACCCGAAGGATCAAAAGCCATCATCAGAGTGTGTGCGGTTGTCACCGCTTCGTAACTCTGCCCGGCTCGCAATGCGATGGACGATAAATCTTCGTCGAGGAAGCCACGCTCATCGAGCGAAGCAATGAGCAGCTTAAACGCCTCTTGCACCTCGGGGTCTTCGGACGCGGTGCGTGCCTGCTCAGCCAGGTGCTCGGATAGCGAAGATTCACCGGTAACTGACTCAATCATGTGGCGTCGACGTTCTTCATCTTCCTGCGAATAACCCTGCGAACGCATCTCCTCATAGTAACTCTCGTCCCAGTCGTCCTTCATCCGACGGAGCGCATCAAAATCATCGTCACCTAAATTTAACTCACGGGGAGCATCCTCATCGCCGTCCGGTTCAGGCGTAGACGGTGGTGCCCCCTCCGTCGCCAAAGGCTCAATTTCTTCAATTAGAGGGTTGGCCGCTAATTCTTCCGATATCTCCCTCAACAATTCCGCCGCAGGCACCTGCAATATGCGCAAAGACTGCCTCAGCTGAGGCGTAAGGATCAGCCCTTGGACCTGCTTCTGTGATTGGTTGATGCCTTGGTTGGCCATTGACGGACAAAAGACATAGAGACTTTTTTCACACTTGGCAAAGCGTAACCATCCCCAATCGACTTGCCTAAGGAGGGCTCACCGACAACCTCTCAAAGACCCCACAAAGCCCAATCTATACGGTCTATGAGAACCTTTACACTTTATATTAATAACGAGGCGCGCGGGCCTTTCACGGAAGTGGAAGTCGTGCAACTCCTCACGTCGGGCGACATCAAAGGCGAGACACTCGGCGCCCTCGCTGGCTCAGAAAACTGGGTCCACATCGCTGAGCTCATAAAGTTCGGCACCACCATCAAACTTTCTAACGATGGCAAAGACCTCACCACCAACGAAGCCCCTACCCTCAGTGCGGTCGATCGCCGGAAACTGCTGACCTACGGATTGGCAACTAACGCCACCGTCGAACAGTTCACACCCGAACAGGCCCACGCGCTTGTCGAAGAACATGAAGCGCAAATCCGAATAGTCCTTCGCTCCCGAAAAGTTGTTACGGCATCTGTCTTTGTCCTCTTTTTATTAGGCGCCACGTGCTACGGGATTTTCACCGAAAGCGGCAGCCACTTGGTCGGTCGTCTGGTACACGCCTTAGCCCATAAAGAAGATCCAAAACTTACCGACACCCAACAACGTTTCGAAACGGAAATCAAACGCTTCGAAAAACTGAATGCGGATATCCAAAAAATTAAGTTCGAGAAACCCCGTGGCGCTATCAACCCAAAGTACACCCTACTCAATCGCCTGCAAGTGCCCAGCAATAATGGCTTCAAGGTTGCGGGCACCATCGATTGCTCCCCGCTGAAAGAATTACTAGCCCAGTCGGATGCTAAATCTGACGACTCGTTGCGTATTTATATTCTCAACAGCGAAATACCCCGCGACATCTCGCGCAAAGTGAATCAACAAATTGCCACCCTTGAAGCAATCGTCGCACCGGCAATGAATGAGGGTGACATCGAACGCTTACGGTATGAAGCCATCATGTCTTTCCCTAATAACTCGCGTTTCCCTGAATCAGCCCGCCTGCAAAGCGAAATTTCTAATCCTAAAACGGTCAACGACATCAACGGTATCATTAAGAAAGTCGCAGAGCGCGCCAAGATCGCCGCCAAGAGCGGCGAGAGCAACAGCAAGGCAAGTAACTCCGCTAACGATATCGCCCTCGCCTCCAGACAATGGAGCGAAGAACTCTACGCTTACGTTGATCGGTTAAATGATTTTCAAAGATTAGAGCGCCTTAACAGTCGGCCCAAGGAACGCAAAAACGCCTGGAGTGAGTTCAATGCAAAGGATGGCGCCGAGATCACCGCCTGGCTTCTCGCAGCCAACACTAAAGTGATTCCCGTCACTTCCGAAGGGCAATTCACGATTCCGGAATCTCCGCGTTTAAGCCTGAACAGCGATAACAGCCAAATCCTCATCGCAACTAAGGTGGGCGGCGACACCTTGTACCTCAACTGGAACTCCCGTTACCTTTCCATTCGCGACTTTGAATCGAATGAAATACCAAAGGCTGACTTCGTCGAGCGGGAGCAATACAAAATCGTCGACCGCATCACCACCGGCGGAATTTCATTGGTCACCCGCACCCACGTCGGCAATCGCGATCTCACCATTCGACGCATCTCTCCTAAATGGTACTTTTTGAGGGTCGCGCGTGAAAACGATACGGATAGTTTACTGTTTATGGCGGATAAAGAAACCTTCGATAAGTTTAACACTCCAGGACAAGTTGTGCCTGCCAACACTCTAGCAAAACTTGAAATTTATCCAAACCCCTGCGAGTCTGTCACCCCCTCACCCCTCACCCCCGGAGAATAAATCTTATGCGTAAATCCTTCTTACTCTTTACCGCCCTTTGCAGCCTCAGCGTCTTCGCTGAAGATAAGGCTAAGCCCGTAGTGGCCTTAATCCCCAAAGGCGCGACCCACGTCTTTTGGAAATCGGTTGAAGCGGGTGCCCTCAAAGGTGGCGAAGATTTCGGCGTCCAAGTCCTTTGGTCTGCCCCCGAACGCGAAGACGACCGTCGTCAACAAATGGGAATGATGGATTCTATGATCCTGCGCAAAGTCGACATCCTCTGCCTTGCCCCACTCGACGCCACCGCACTGCGCGAAAAAGCACTTAAGGCCACTAATGCCAACATCCCAGTGATTATTTTCGATTCGCCCATCACCAATCCCGAGGGGGCCTGCATTAGTTACGTCGGAACCGATAATTTCGCCGCTGGTAAACGTGGTGCCGAAGGCCTTGCTCAATCGCTTAACGGCAAAGGTCGCGTCATCATGCTGCGCTACAATCAAGGCTCCGCTTCCACTGAAGCTCGTGAAGAGGGCTTCCTCTCTGGCATTAAAGCCTTCCCTGGTATCACCGTTATCAGCTCCGAACAATTCGCCGGTGCCGATGCTAAAGGTGCGATTGATAAATCCAAGAGTCTCCTCCTTCGCTTCTCTGGTGAAGAAACACCTGATGGCGTTTTCTGCTCTAACCAAAGCACGACCAACGGTATGTTGCTCGCACTCCAACAACGCAAACTGGCTGGAAAAATTAAATTTGTGGGTTTCGACCCCACCAAAGTCCTTGTTGAATCACTCCGCAAGGGGGAGCTCAGCGGCATTGTTTCTCAAGACCCTTACCGCATGGGCTACCTAACCGTCAAAGCCGCCGCCGACAAACTCGCCGGCAAGCCTGTAGCTGCCATTAACGATACAGGTGTATGTTTTGTAACCGCTCAAAACGTCGATACCGCCGAAGTTCAAGCCGTCATCAAACCCCAACTGGGAAATTAATGAGCAAACCGGTTAACGATGTCGCCCGCTTAGAGATGCGGGACATTCGTAAAGCGTTTGGCCCTCAAATCGCCCTCGACGGAGTTTCCCTCAAGGTCCAAGCGGGTGAAGTCCATGCCCTCGTGGGTGAAAATGGCGCAGGTAAAAGCACGTTGATGAAAATTCTTTCCGGCGCTTACCAACCCGACAGCGGCACGATGTTCGTAGACGGACAGCCGTACGCGCCGACCAACCCCGCTGATGGACGTCAACGCGGAGTCGGCATGATCTACCAAGAGCTTTCCATCGCCCCACACCTCAGCGTCGCTGAAAATATCTGGCTCGGCATCGAACCCCAAAATGGCGGGCTCCTCGATCGCGCTAAAATGCGCGCCGAAGCCCAATCCACGCTGGCCGGCCTCGGCCACGGCGATATCGAAGTCGATAGCCCTGCCGGACAGCTCTCCGTCAGCCAACAACAAATTGTTGAAATCGCCCGAGCCCTTTCGATGGGCTGTAAAATCATCGTCTTCGACGAACCCACCAGCTCGTTGGCACAGGCTGATGTGCAGCGCCTCTTCGATCTCATCGATCAACTTGCCCGTCGCGGGTTAGCCATCATCTACATTTCACACTTCCTCGAAGAGGTGCGCCGCCTCTCGAGTCGATTAACCGTTCTGCGCGACGGACAATCCATTGCCTGCCATGTGACCGCATCCATTACCGATGACGCCATCGTCGCCGAAATGGTCGGACGAGAAGTAAAGGATCTCTACCCGCGCAGCCAACGCCGTCTCGGCGAAATTTTATTGGAAGCAAACATTCCAGGCCGCGGCACCTTAACTTTGCGTCGCGGCGAAGTGGTCGGTCTCTGCGGACTCGTGGGCGCCGGTCGTACCGAATTCCTTCGCGCCGTTTTCGGTCTGGAAGAAAACACCTCGCAAAAAATTACCATCGCCGGCCACTCTCACCTCGCCGAACCACGGAGCAATTGGCTACAACGCATGGGCTTAGTCAGTGAAAACCGCAAAGAAGAAGGCCTCGCCTTGGAGTTAAGTATTTCCGATAACGTCTGCCTCCCGGCCCTTAAGAAAATCGCTAAGCTGGGCTTCGTTTCACCGTCCACCTGCGACGCACACACCGCCGAGTGGATCAATAAATTCGGCATTCGCTGCCAAAGCCCTCAACAAGCCATCGGTCGCCTCTCGGGAGGCAACCAACAGAAGGCCGCCATCGCTCGTCTCCTAGAAGCCGATTGCGATATTCTACTCCTCGACGAACCGACGCGCGGTATCGACATCGCCGCCAAGGCTAAGATTTACGAAATCATTGATCAACTGGTCGCCGACCCCATTCGTCCGCGGGCCGTCCTGATGGTCAGCAGCTACCTGCCTGAATTACTCGGCGTCTGCGATCGCATCGCCGCCGTCCGCCGTGGCCAAGTCGGTGAAGCCACTCCCGTGGCCCAAACCAATTCCGAAAAACTCATGCGCGCCGCGACCGGCGTATAATTTTAATATGAAAACACCCTCCTCGTTTATGGCGAAAGCGCTCAATGCCGTCGGCCCCCTCCTGGCACTGATTTTAATCTGGGGTTCATTTTACATATTCGGTGATAAACATATTGGTGATGGAGATGGCATTGAGTCCATCGTGCAACAAACCGTTGTCATCGGTATCGCGGCGATTGGCATGACTTTTATTATTATCTCCGCCGGCATCGACCTCTCGATTGGCTCTGCTATCGCACTGTGTTCGGTGATTGGCGCCAAACTGGCAATGTCGGGAAGTTCCCCTGCCGTAGTCGCAATCACAACCCTTCTGACGGGTGCAATCATTGGACTCCTAATTGGTCTTCTGGTGGTACGAGCTAAACTCATTCCCTTCATCACAACACTTGGCACCTTACTTATTCTTCGCGGCATCGCCCATGGATTATCAAATTCGCAACCCATCAATGCACAAGATGTCAACTGGCTGCGCTTCTGGCTCAACAGCCTACCCGAAAATATGCGTTGGCTCGTCATTCCTCCTGGCGGTTGGCTGATGATCATTCTCGCCGCTCTCGCCGCCGGCGTTCTGCGCTTCACCGTCTTCGGCCGTCACGTCTTTGCTGTGGGTTCCAACGAACAAACCGCTCGCCTCTGTGGCGTCGCCGTGGACCGCATTAAACTCTATGTCTACATGATTGGCGGCGCCTTCGCTGCCCTCTCCGGCTTGATGCTCGTATCGTACCAAGGTCAAGGCGACCCAACGGGCGCGAAAGGCTATGAGCTAGATATTATTGCTGCCGTCGTCATCGGTGGGGCGAGCTTGAGCGGCGGCGTGGGCTCGGTCTTCGGCTCACTTATTGGTGCTCTTATTATAAATGTTATTCGAACGGGTTGCACCTTAAACGGCATCGAAGAAAGTACTACCAGTATCATCACGGGTACTATCATCGTAGCCGCAGTCGCCATCGACCGCCTGCGACGCAAGGCCGCTTAATTGCGGTCGACCCAAGCGTCGGGCTCACTGCAGTTACCCATCTTCACGTCGGTGAGTCGTGTGGCTTTACCCGTCAACGTATCCACCAAAGCAATCCATGAGCTGGTCTTGGTGGCCTGTGTCGCGACCACGTGACGACCATCGGCACACCAAGAGGCGTGCGAGAAATTCAGCGGTGAAGTAACGGGCACGGGTGTCACGGTGCCGGCTTTTAAATCTGCTACGGCCAACGAGAGACGGCCCGACTGATAAGTAAATGCAATTTGCGCGGCATCGACGGGGTTCCACCGTGGCTCGGTGCAATAACCAAAGCCGGTTGAGAGACGCGAAACACGACCACCCGTCGATGAGGCCAAATAAATTCCAGGACGTCCCAGCGGTCCGCTGGTCAATACCAAGCGCGAACCATCCGGGGACCAACAGGGATCCGTATCCACATCGCCCGTCGAAATAATACAGCGCGGTGCTTCACCACTTGGTCCGGCGACATAAATATCCATGGTCTGACCCTTATTCGAGGAAGCAAAAACAATGCGTCCATCGGGCCCGACACTCGCCCCGCCCAACGCGCCGCGTACATCCGCAATCACTCGACGAGGATTCTCTGCACCATTCGTCGAAAAAATTTCAGGGAAACCCGTCCGCGCCGAACTCACAAAATAAATCCTGCTGCCATCGGCCGACCAATGCGGTGAAATCGATGTGCTTTCAAAATTAGTGATGCGACGCAGTTTCGAGCGAATGAGATTCGTCGTGTATATTTCTTGGTGTCCGCTGAAGCGCGAAACGAAAGCGACTTTCGTGCCTTCAAATAAGGGTTTTAATTGCCACGAGCGACCGAGGCCAACAATGGCTGCATCGGCCACCTTCAGCGCTAAATCATCTTCATCGCGACCTTCCACGGTAGTCTGAAAATTAAAACGTGGGTTATCACACGCCACCGTCGCCGAAACTCCCACGCGACCAATATTTAATTTCACCGATGAACCATTGCGTACACTGATCGAGCCGTGCGCATTCAATGCAAAACGCACCGCCGCACCTAAAGTCGGGTCATCGCAATTAATTGTCACCGGAATCACGCCCTTTTGCATTTCCGCTTCGATACTATCATTGATGACAATCCGATCCTGTGCCCGCAGTGGCGCGGCTACGGCCACCACCAATAACAAAAACGTGTACAAGGAAGGACGAAGACGATTCATGGTCAGATTAGAACGATAGCAGTTTGACCTAAGGTCCCCCCGGAGTTCAATCCCGCTCATGGCCATTGATAAGGATTCCATCGAAAAGACCCTCAGCCTGGTGCGCTACCCTGGGTTCAGTCGCGACATCGTGTCCTTCGGCCTGCTCCGCGGCATCGAAGTCGCCCCCAACGGCAAAGTAACCATCGGCTTGGCCGTCACCACCGCCGACCCCGCCATCCCCAAGAAACTCTACGCCGATATCGAAGCCGCCCTCAAAGCCTCAGGCGTCAACGATCCCGAAATCGCCATCTCCGTCACCGTCCCCAAGAACGCACCCGCCGCTGCGACTGAAAGCAAAGCCCCCGCTAACGCCGGAGTCGGCAAAGTAAAATTCATCGTCGCCGTCGCCAGTGGCAAAGGGGGCGTCGGTAAATCCACCTTCGCCGTCAACCTCGCCTGCGCCCTCGCTCGCGCCCTCACCGAAAAAGGTCAACCCGGCCGCATCGGACTAATGGATTGCGATATCTACGGCCCATCGGTGCCGCTGATGATTGGCATCAACCAACGCCCCGAAATGGAAGGCGAAGTCCTCATCCCACTCGAAAACTTTGGCGTCAAAGTCATGTCCATGGGCCTCCTCATCGATGAAGACGCACCCGTCGTTTGGCGCGGTCCGATGATCATGAAAACCATTTCGCAGTTCGCCTCGAATGTGCGCTGGGGCGACCTCGAAGTCCTCCTCATCGACCTCCCTCCCGGCACCGGCGATGCCCAACTTTCCATTGCGCAATCAATGGCACTCAGCGGCGCCATCATCGTCACCACCCCTCAAACGGCCGCCGTCACGGTCGCATTACGCGGTGCCGCGATGTTCAGCAAAGTCGGCGTGCCTATTATCGGCGTGGCTGAAAACATGAGCTTCTTCGAAGGCCCCGACCACTCGCGCCAATACCTCTTTGGACAAGGGGGCGGACTCAAAGTCGCCACCGCACTCAATTCCGAACTGCTCGGCGAAGTGCCCCTCGATCCCGCCGTTCGTCAAGGCGGCGACCACGGCATCCCCATCGTCATCAGTCACCCCGACAGCAATGCCGCTCGCGTTTTTAAATCGGTCGCCCTCACCGTCCTCCAAAAGCTCACCGCCGCTTCGTAAATCAATCGTCACCTCAGGCTTGCTAATTATAATTTTACTCACTTATTAGATGATAAGGAATGAGTAATTATCCTCAGGAACCAACTTCAGCCAATAACTTGGCGGAGCGTTCCTCTCTCTACGCGGAATTCCTCGCGGAACGCCAAGAGATCCTTCGTCACAAGTGGATTGAATCTGAAAAGGCTGGCATGGACATCGGCTTCGAACGTGCCCTGCTCGACTGGACGCGTCACCACCGCACCAACTGGCGTCTGCGTCGTAAAGTTTCCTAAGCAGGGTAAAACCGCCCAACAAAAAGGCCGAGGAAAACCTCGGCCTTTTGATTGATCTCAAAGGACTGATTACCCTTTGATTTCTTTATGCAAGGTGTGACGGCGGAGCGAAGGATTGTACTTCTTCAACTCAACCTTCTCTTGAGAAAGCTTCTTATTGCGAGTGGTCATATACCGGGAGGGGCGTTTGCCTTCCTTCCGGGCTTCGGTGCACTCAATGATAACGGTTTCGCGAGCCATGGTTTAGAGGTGGTTTGAGGGGTAAGACTTGGGGGCGGATAAGAGGTTCGGCAAGCCCGAAAAACAAGCAGGGCGACCGGAAAGGGTCGCCCTGTGCTTTAAGGCCTAGAAATAAGCTAAAGCTTACTTCTTGTGGCGCATCTCTTTCGAACGTTTGCGGCGCTTATGCTTATTCATTTTTAAACGACGCTTTTTCTTTAGGCTTCCCATAGTTGTTAGTAGGCAGGCATCTAGGCAACGGTACGGCAGACAGTAAAGCCGAAACTAACCTAAAATTCGGGAATCGCTCACCCACAAGCCCGGCCCCCAACAACGTCGCAAGGCCGCGGTGATTAAGCTCACGTCTTTATCGTCCGAACAAAGGGCGAAACAGGCACTCCCACTCCCCGTCATGCGAAACACGACACCGGTCGCCTTCGCGACTTCCTCGAGGGCAACTGGCATGGCTAAGTACTTAGCGAAGACTGGCCCTTGTAAACTGTTCCCCATTTCCGAAGGATCGGCGTGCGGCTGCTTCAACCAACCGCGCAAGTGTTCCTCCGCTTTGCTATCTTTAATATAAGTATTCGGTTGCGCCAACAAACCATACGCTTCCGGCGTGGGTACACCGAACGGTGGCTTCACAATGAGAACGCGCCGTCCCGCTAAGGCCCGCGCAGCTTCAGCTGAAACGCTTTCAATCTTTTCACCCCTACCCCGCATCACCGCCACGTCACCCGAAATAAAGTAAGGGCAATCCGAACCGACCTCCGCCGCAATTTCGCGCAGCGCTTCAGTCGATAAAGGCTTCGCCAAGGTGCGATTCAATAAACGAATGGCGGCAGCAGCATCCGCACTGCCACCACCCATGCCCGCACCACTCGGGATTTTTTTCTGTAATACAAATGAGCCCGTGGCCACGTCCAAGCACCGACGTTGAAAAGCCATTGCCGCTTTGATAATTAAATTGGTTCCGTCCGTTGGCAGCGCGGCATCATCCGCACTCAATTTCCATGGGCCTCCGGGTGTGAATTCCAATCGGTCCGCACAATCCACTAAGGCCACCAAGCTGACAAGCTCGTGAAACCCATCCGCCCGCCGACCAGTGACGAGTAACGACAGGTTTAGTTTAGCGTGTGCGACTTCGAAAAGCATACATTAAGCCCGTGGATGAGCCTTGCGGTGCACATCGCGCAATTTGGCGACGGTGAGGTGAGTGTAAATCTGAGTGGTCGATAACGAGGCGTGACCGAGTTGCTCCTGCACGAGACGCAAATCGGCCCCATTCGAAAGTAAATGCGTCGCACAAGCGTGACGCAATTTATGCGGGGTTAAATCCGCCGGCAAACCAGCCAACGCCAATTTCTTCTTTAACATCAACTGCACCGCCCGCGGATGCATTGGCCCGCCGCGTGGCGCCAAAAGCATGGGCTCACCGCGCGCCGCCGACCCACGTAGGCTTAAATATTTTTTAACGGCAGACACGGCTGATTCACCCACTGGCACGACGCGTTCCTTAGAACCTTTGCCAAGCACACGCACCAAGCCCGAATTCAAATCCAAGTCGCCCGCTTTAATTCCACACAACTCCGAAACCCGCAAACCGCCTCCATATAATAATTCTAAAACCGCCTGATCACGCGCCTTCACTAAGGCAGTCTCCCTCTCCGCTGTCGGTGCCTCCATTAACGATTCAGCCTGTGTTTCCGTCAAAAATTTAGGCAACGAACGCGGTAATTTCGGTAAAACTAAACCCGCCGCCGGGGTCGACTGAATGCCGCCGCGCTCCCGTAAATCAGCCAGAAAAGCACGTAGTGCGGAAACTTGATTGTGCACCGAGCGCCGATCATGCGTGGCCTGACGCTCAATCACGAAGTCACGCAAGTTGCGTGCCGTTAATTTGGACCAGTCGCCATCCCAGCCGCCATTCGACTTCATCCATAATGCGAAACCTTTCAGCGAACGCCCGTAAGTTAGACATGTACGCGCCGCCAAGCGTCGACCCGCCAATTGACGGGTCAGATAGTCCGATACCAGCTTCACACCAGGCCACTGCGTTGGATCCCCGTCGTCATTCTGGACGGGTCGACGTTTCACAGGGCAGGTTTCTTGCCGTGCTCGGCGCGCACGGTGATACCAATGCCACCGCGCACATTGTATGCGCCCGTGACCTGACACCAAATAGGATCAGCCGCCGCGACGATGTCATCGAGAATTTTATTGGTGAGGTGCTCATGAAAAACACCCTGCTGACGGTAACTCCAAAAATAAAGCTTCAACGATTTCGATTCCACAATGCGCGGACCAGGAACATAGTTGATTGTGATCTTCGCAAAATCGGGCTGACCGGTTGCGGGACACAGACACGTGAACTCGTCGGTCGTTAATTCGACGAAGTAATTCCGGCCGGTGTTACGGTTCGGAAAAGTCTCCAGCGTTTGCTGAGGTTTATTTTGAGTATTCCCGAGATGAGAAAGCCCTTGAATGTCTTGCGGCTGCGTCGCCATAAACATGAAGGGAAACAACCGAAGCCAAAGAGACAAGCGGAGAAGCATAAAAGTGTCCCTTTCGGAGCGAAACCGGCTTGCCACGCTCAAGTCGTGCGGTTGCCTCAACCTATCCAAGTTTATGGATCCTAGGCCTATCGCCATCCTTGGGGCCACCGGCTCCATCGGCACCACCACCCTCTCAGTGGTGCGCGCCCATCCCACACTTTTATCGGTGGCTGGCCTGGCTGCCCATCACCGCTGGCGCGAACTCATCGCACCGGTCCGCGAATTCAAAGTTAAGACCATCGCCTTGGCCGATCCCAAGGCCGCCGCCGAAGCCCGTGCTTCGGGCGAATTCCCGGGCGTCAAAATTCTCGAAGGCACCGCTGGCCTCACTGAAATCGCCTGCCTACCCGAAGTGCACACGGTGGTTTCCGCAGTTGTAGGCACGGCTGGACTGAAACCCACACTCGCCGCTTTGACCGCCAAGAAAGACGTCGCCCTCGCAAGCAAAGAACTTCTCGTCCTCGCCGGAAAATTTGTCACCGCTACCGCCGCACAGTCGGGCGCCAAACTCCTCCCCATCGACAGCGAGCACAACGCGATTCATCAATTGGTCCGCGATAAAAATAAATCTGAAATCGCGCGTCTCATCTTAACAGCATCGGGCGGCGCCTTCCGTGAAACTCCGCTCGCACAACTTTCCAACGTCACTCCACAACAAGCCCTCCAACACCCCAATTGGAATATGGGACCGAAGGTGACCGTCGATTCCGCAACGATGGCGAACAAAGGACTCGAGATCATCGAAGCGCATTGGCTCTTCAATATTCCAGCGGAACGCGTGGACGTTGTCATCCACCCTCAAAGTATCATCCACTCGTTGGTCACCCTCACCGACGGCAGCATGCAGGCGCTATTATCGCCTCCATCCATGGCCTTTCCGATTCAAGACTGCCTCCTCTTCCCCCGCCGACTGCCCTGCCCAGCCCCAAGCCTTAATCTCCAAGAGGCCATCGCACTCAATATGCTACCGCCCGACCCCCTGCGCTACCCATGCCTCGGCTTGGCACGCGCCGCTGCGACCAAAGGTGGCATCGCCCCTGCGATTTTCAACGCCTCCAACGAAGTTGCGGTTGAATCCTTCATGCGCGGCCAGCTTCGCTTCACAGCCATCGCCGAACTGATTGAGCGCACACTGGCAACGATGACTTCGCGCGAACCTTCAAGCCTCGACGATGTCTTAGAGGCTGACGCCGAAGCGCGCCGCATCAGCAGCGACCTCCTCCCTTCCTTCACACGTTAAACACTTTTTATGGATAATAATTTCTTTAGCGACCTCCTCAGCTCGCTCCGCGGCATCTCACTCCTCGCCATTTTCTTTGGCGGTTCGATTTTCGTCCACGAGCTCGGACACTTCCTCGCCGCTCGCTGGCGCGGTTTAAAGATTGAACGTTTCTCCATTGGCTTCGGGCCGAAAATCTTCGGCTGGACCGGTAAAGACGGTGTCGATTATCGCGTTTCCTGGATTCCCCTCGGTGGCTACGTCGCACTCCCACAAATGGGCGACTCTTCCGCCGTTGAAGGTGAGACTTCCGCCGAAGCTGAGAAACTTCCCGAAATTTCCTACGCGAGTAAAATGATCGTGGCCGTTATGGGTGCGGTCTTTAACCTCATCTTCGCCTTTATCCTCGCCTCGATTCTCTGGTTCACCGGCGTACCCGTTCCGCAAGGCAACGAGAGCACCGTTGTAGGCTACGTCCAAGAAAATGTCATTACAAGTACGGGTCAACTCTCCGAACTTGGTCTCGGCGAAACTACACCTGGACCCGCCTTCGTTGCCGGCATTCGCTCGGGCGATAAAATTATCGCGGTCGACGACAACCCCGTAAAGAGGTTCTCGCAAATCAGCGAAGCGGTGATGCTTGGAAATAAAAAAGATCCCGCAGGCAACCCCACCAGTACCTTCACCGTCGAACGCAACGGCGAGAAACTCACTCTGAATGTTCAACCGGCTCGCGTTGAACTCAATGCCCGCAGCGGTGACCGCATTCGCATCACCGGCATCATGCCGCGTTCGGCCGTCATCTTCGATGCCCCAGCACCAGGTTCACCTGCGGAAAAAGCAGGCCTCAAAAAAGGCGACCGGGTTATTTCCGTCGATAAAATCCCGGTTAACAGCCGAGAAGAACTTTTAGAAATCCTACGTAAAGGCGGCACTACGGAACGCACCCTCGAAGTCGTTGCCAGCCTAGGCGAACAAAGCAGTGCGCCACGCTTTGTGAAAGTCACACCCGTCATCACTTCAATGACTAATCCGGTGGACATGATTAACTACACTGAGGGCACAACCGCGCACTCCATCGTTGTTTTCCCCGCCAGCCGTAACCTGCTTACGACCGACTCCAAAGCGGCACGCGATCAGCTCATTGTGCTGGGCGTTTCACCCGATGATCCCACTCGCAGCGAAACCCTTCGTGTCGGCACCTTTCTCGATAAGGTCGATGGCAAGGAACTCACCGTACTGCGTTCGCTCGACGACCTTGAACGCGCCGCAGGTTCCGATAAAATCGACCTCACGTTCTACTGGAAGCGCACCAATGGCGATTCAGGTAACTTCACCCTCAAGAATGCCGAAGTGAAACAAGGCAAGCCCGTCGAACGCGCCCTCATCGGAGCCGGCTTCCTTAACGTTCCTGAAATCGCCCACTACAACCCTTTCGAAACCTGTAATCACATCGTCCGCCAAACCTTCACCACCCTCGGACGATTGTTTGATCGCGGCTCTGATATCAAAGTAAACCAATTGGCCTCGGTCATCTCGATCAGCAAAACTTATTATAATATCTCGGAAGACCTCCGCCGCGTACTCTGGTTTACGGTTTTGATTAACCTCAACCTCGCCATTCTCAACCTCATGCCTGTGCCCGTGCTCGACGGTGGACACATGCTCATTGCGACGATTGGTCGCCTCACCAAACGCGGACTCAATTCCCAAGTAGTCACCATCGTGCAATTCATCTGCATGGGCCTGCTCTTCTCCCTGATGGGTTATATTATTTTGAATGATGTGCGTCGTTGCTCGGGCGATAACGACCAGCAATTAAAGCAACAAGTCATCGAGCACTACATCCTGAAGCCGGTATCATTCAGCGATAAGAAGTAAGTCAGATTAGCGGGCGAGGCGTTGACGAGCCCCCTGAAAGAGGTTGAGATTGCGTCCATGCCTGGAGAGTACTGCCCATCACGCCATCGCACCATTCGTCGAGTCACCCGAGTCGTCAATGTGGGCAATGTCGGCGTAGGTGGCAGCAATCCGATTCGCCTGCAGTCGATGACGACTTCCGATACCGAGGACGTCGCCGCCACCCTCGCTCAGTGTATTAAACTCGCCGAGGCAGGCTGTGAAATCATCCGTATCACCGCCCCCAATAAAGCAGCCTCTGTTGCACTAAAGTCCATTCACCAACAATTTCGCAGCGCTGGATTTTCTCAGCCACTCGTTGCCGACATTCACTTCTTACCTCAAGCCGCGATGGAAGCCGTTGAGCACGTCGAAAAAGTGCGCGTCAATCCCGGCAACTACGCCGATAAGAAAAAATTTGCGGTGCTCGAATACACCGACGCAGCGTATGCTGAAGAACTCGAGCGACTCCACGAAGCTTTCTCTCCTTTAGTCCTTCGTGCAAAAGCCCTCGGACGTTCCCTGCGTATCGGCACCAACCACGGCTCGCTGTCCGATCGCATCATGAATCGATTCGGCGACACCCCTAATGGCATGGTCGAATCGGCCCTCGAATTCATCCGCATCGCTGAATCACACGGCTACAAAGACATGATTCTTTCGATGAAGGCGTCTAATCCGAAGGTGATGATTGAGGCCTACCGCTTAGCCGCCGCGCGCATGTCGGAACTAAAAATGGATTACCCTCTTCACCTTGGAGTCACCGAGGCCGGCGAAGGCGAAGATGCCCGGATTAAATCGGCCATCGGCATCGGTTCACTACTTGCAGACGGACTGGGCGACACGATTCGCGTTTCCCTCACCGAAGACCCTTGGCACGAAATTCCCGTCTGTCGCGAATTAGTGGCTCGTTCCGATAAACTCATTCAGGGCGGTAAGGGTAGCACCAAAAATTTTCCACAGGACCCGGCTGATCCCTTTAGCTATAGCCGACGAAAGTCCGAGAGCCTCACGCTTTCTGAAAAATGTCGAGTCGGTGGTACCGAACTTCCCCGCGTGATTGTTCGCAGCATCGCGGGTCTAACCAATTGGCAGGCCGCCGCAAAAGAAGTTCTCGACGCGCACGCACAACAACGCGAAGCCCGCGTCGAAGGCTTACTCGTTCAACTAACCTCTCCCGAACAAATTCCCTCTCTACATTCTTTACGCAAAGCACTCGGACTCGCAGTACCCGCAGTATTCGTCGAGACCGCACTGTCTCTCGACACAGAACTTTTCAAAGCCGAAGGCTCCAAGCTTGTAATCGTCAGAACCTATAAAGCTGATCAGAGCGCACAATTAAAAGTGGATTCAGAAATCTGCCATAAGAACGGCGCAATCCTGGCTGCTGATTTGGACGTCGAATCAACAAAAGTACTCGCACCTGTACTTTCAAAAATTCCCGCGGGATCGCTTATCATTTCCTCGAGCCAACCTTCCAGCGGACTGCATGCCATCGGTACGCACCGTGAAATGGTGCGCCTGCTCAACGAAGCAAAAGTAAATGCACCGCTTTGGATTCGTGCGACTGAAGCCAATGCAGTGCTTTTAGATAAAGGATTCCAATCGCGCCTCCTTGAGGCCTCGATTCTCGCCGGCAGCTTATTGGTCGATGGCTATGGCGATTTAATTTCCTGCGAAACACCCGACAGCACGGTTAAATCACTCACGCTCGGTTACGATGTACTACAAGGCGCTCGCGCTCGCCAAACTAAGACCGAATACGTCGCTTGCCCTTCCTGCGGTCGCACCCTTTTCGATATTCAATCGACCACGCTTAAAATCAAAGCGCGCACCGGACACCTTAAGTCTGTTACCATCGCTGTCATGGGCTGTATTGTGAATGGCCCAGGAGAAATGGCTGATGCCGATTTTGGCTATGTCGGCGGTGCGCCCGGAAAAATCAATCTCTACGTCGGCAAGACACCCGTGAAGTTTAACATTCCCCAAGAAGAAGCCGTGGAACGCCTCGTGGATCTTATAAAAGAAAAAGGTAAGTGGGTTGAGGCATAGTGCTCCTTGCCTAAAAGGGTAAAATCGCCCTATTAAAGACTATATATTTATGAAACCCGTACTTCTTGTGATTCGTGATGGCTGGGGCGAAAACCATAACCCTAAGCACGACGCGTATAACGCCATCAAGGTCGCAAACATTCCCGTCTCGCGCGGATTGACCAAGAACTGGCCGCGCACCGAAATCATGGCACACGGACTCGATGTCGGCCTCCCCGTCGGCATCATGGGAAATTCTGAAGTGGGTCACCAAAACATCGGCGCCGGTCGCATCGTCGACCAAGAAATCGTCCGCATCGACAAAGGCCTGACCGACCCCAAAGCGATGCGCGAAATCAAAGCATTCCGAGGTCTCGTCGAAAACGTCAAAGCCACCGGTGGCGCCGTCCACCTCATGGGCCTCTGTTCCGAAGCAGGCGTACACTCCACCCTGCCTCACCTCTACGCCATCCTTCGCCTCCTAAAAGAAGAAGGACTCTCCAAAGTTTTCGTTCACGCTTTCATGGATGGTCGCGACAGTCCGCCCACGAGCGGTGTTGGCTATCTCAAACAACTGGAAGCTGAGCTCGCCAAAATCGGCATCGGCAAAGTCGCCAGCGTAACGGGTCGATTCTGGGCCATGGATCGCGACAATCGATGGGAACGCGTAAAGACGGCCTACGATGCACTTACTGGCGCCCCCGCACCTGAAGCCGCTTCTGCCACCGCAGCAGTTCAAGCTTACTACGATAAACCCACCGACGCGAATACGACAGGCGATGAATTCGTTCCTGCCACTCGCATTAAGGGCGGCGAATTTATTAAAGACGGCGACTCCGTTCTCTTCTTCAACTTTCGCGGCGATCGCCCGCGCGAAATCACCCGCGCCTTCATTGATCCCGAATTCAAAGGCTTCCCTCGCGCACACTTGCTCAAACTTTTCTACGCGACCCTGACTAATTACGAAAAGGGTCTCTGTCCGAATGTGATTTTCGATAAGCCGCCAAAGATGGTAAACATCCTCGGTGACTGGGTCGCTAAACAAGGGCTCCAACAATTCCGCACGGCCGAAACCGAAAAGTTCCCGCACGTCACTTTCTTCTTTAATGATTATCGCGAAGAGCCCTTCACGGGCGAAGAACGCGGCATGGCTCAAAGCCCTAAAGATGTTTCCACCTACGACCAGAAGCCCGAGATGTCTGCCGCCAAGGTCACTGATATGGCCAAGGCCGCCATCCTCTCAGGCAAGTACGCACTCATCGTCGTCAACTACGCCAATCCCGACATGGTCGGTCACACAGGCTCACTTGCAGCCGTCTGCAAAGCCTGTGAAACCGTCGACCACGGCCTCGGCGAATTACTTCAAGCCATCGACCAAGTAGGCGGCAAGGCACTCGTCACTGCCGACCACGGTAACGCCGATCAAATGTGGGAAGCTGAAGAAAATTCTCCCCATACGCGTCACACGCTCAATCCAGTTGAAGTCATCCTCTACGGCGAAGGCTGCAAAGGACTGAAGACACGCCCAAGCGGACGCCTGGCCGACATCGCACCTACTCTCTTGCAACTCATGGGCCTCCCCAAGCCCGCCGAGATGACCGGTCAGAGTTTGATTGCGAACTAGTTCAGGGGGCACGTTGGCAAGGTGACACGGTGACAAGGGATGCGAGCTAAGCTCGCCGGGGATAAGCTGGCATGTTGGCACGGTGACAAGGGGGATATTGGTAGGGGCGGCGCTCCGCGCCGCCCGATGACCATTAGAGAATAGGATCTCAATCGAGGTTCGTATGTCATTATACGAACGGGCACGACGCAGTCGTGCCCCTACCCATAACCCTTAAATGTATTCCCCGTGCCAACCTGCCAACTTGCCCGCTTGTCCCCTGAATTACTTTTGCGAGCCTCAGCTCGCAAAAGTAATTCCAAGTGAATCCCCGACCGCGCGCACCATTTCAATTTCGGGTGGTTCAGCACGATTGTCATTTAACATCGCCACACCGCAGGCTCGTACAAAATTTCGACGCTCATCCGTCTTCAAAAGCGCCAACACCGCGAGGGACTCTTCGACTTCCGATAATTTAATTTTTGTGAGATTACTGCTTTCAGACTGAGCTGCAGGCAATCCGAGAACCAAAAATCCTAAAGCAAACGCCTGGCGTTGGGCATCTGGTGCCTCACCTGAAGTTTGCACCACGGCCGATAAAACCCGCGCGTAATGCTCCGATAAATCGAGGTCCGATGCCACTTTCACGTCGGGCTCAATCGCCAAGTACCGACGCATTGATGCGTGTATCAGTAAAATAATTAAATCGTCTCCCGCATCATATCCCACCAGGTCAATGGCCTGACGAAAATCGGCAACCTGTGACTTCGAAAGCTGACGCATGGCGGGCATCGATAAATCCAATAATGGTAAACGTGCGCCGGGAATTAAATCGTTTAAGAGCGGCTTAAGACTGACCGCTAATTTTACGACCTCACCATTGGCCAAGCTGCTCGCATTGCTTAATTGCTTCGCCCGTAATTGCGGGTCCTGACGGAGAATTAAACCCAGCACAATCGCCATCGCGCCAATGGGCTCGTTACTGATGATGCGCAATTGCTCGGGAATTTTTCCGCGAAAGCCCACAGCTTCCTGAATCTTCAAATCCGTGGGCACTGACTTCGGTAATGGCGGAGGAACGGCCGACGAAGCTGCTAAGCCTGAAACCGTCGTGTCCGCCGCACTCAATGTTTCGGTCGAAGCTTCTGCCTCACCCTCCATCGGCTCCGGAAATTCTCCCTGAAATTCTGGATCAATACGTTTTACCCGCTCCGACAGCGGCGGGTGCGTCGAAAAAAGAAATTTCAGCAACCCGCCCGATGAATTGAAAAATAAGTGCTGGGCTTCGGTGTCCGCCACCGAACTCACCCGTGATTGCTCCGAAAGCTTAGCAACCTTCTGCAAAGCCGTCGAAAGACCCTTAGGATTGCGCGTGAATTGCACCGATGAGGCATCGGCCAAGAATTCACGCTGGCGGGAAACGGCGGCTTGAATGATACGACCAAATAAAATCCCAATCCACCCCAACACGACCAATAGCAAGCCAGCCAAGGCCAGTGCCAGCGGCAGTAAGTTATTCTTACGCTCCGAATTCGAAGTCGAACTCAGCCCAATCCGCACAAAGAAGTAGCCCAACGCAGCCAAGGCCGTGAGCCCCGCAATCGTTCCGATAATTTTAATATTTAATTTCATATCCCCATTGCCGATGTGACTAAACTCGTGGCCAATCACGCCCTGTAATTCATCACGCGTTAAATGCTCCAAGGCCCCACGCGTGACGCCGATCACCGCGTCCTTTGGCTCATTACCGGCTGCAAAGGCATTCACTGTTTGATCCTGCTCCATCACATAACAATCAGGCACCGGCAAACCCGAGGCCAAGGCCATCTCCTGAACAATATTAAGGTACCGACGTTCTCTGGGGTCGTTTGTATGCGGCGAAACCAATTGCGCGCCTAAACTATCCGCCACCGCCGACCCGCCCTTCGAAAGCTCCAGAATGCGAATCAATGCCCCGCCCATAATCACCGTTAGAGTAAAGCCCGTGGTATAGAAAAACTCCTTAGGCTTCCACCAATTTACCTCACGCCAATCGCGCCCAGGCTGGAAGATAGCCAAGCCGTACAACGACAAGACAATCGTAGCCACTGCGATGACCAGAAGCACCAAGAGTTTATTGGTGCGACTACGCGCCTCGTCCTGGGCTTTAAAAAAATTCATTTTCGCCCGCAACAGGCCTTAGAAAGAAACTTTGGGGGCAACGCGTTCCGCGTCGGCTTCAATCTTGAAGAACTCAGCGGCTGCAAAACCAAAGGCATTAGCCAGCAAAACATTGGGGAATACTTCGCGGCTATTATTGTATTCTAAAATCGCGTCGTTGTAAGCCTGACGGGAAAACGCGATGCGGTTCTCGGTCGAGGTGAGCTCTTCCATTAAGTTGTTCATCGTCGAGTCCGCCTTCAGCTGTGGGTAATTTTCAGAAATCACCAGCAAGCGACTCAACGCACCGGTCAGGCCCGACTCCGCTTGCGCCATCTGACGCATCGCTGCGGGATCATTAGGGTTCGCGGAAAAATTCGCATTCGCTTGTGTCGCCTTCGCACGTGCGGCCACGACCGCTTCCAGTGTGCCACGCTCGTGTGCCATGTAACCTTTGGCGGTTTCGATTAAATTGGGGATGAGGTCATACCGACGTTTCAATTGCACGTCGACCTGCGCGAAACCATTACGGTAACGATTACGTAATGAAACCAAACCATTGTAGATGCCGACCAAGAAGAAGGCACCGAAGATGAGCAGTCCGAGAATCACTAAAGATACAATCATCATAGTGCCTGTAATCTACCCCATCTCTGACCGCCCGCAAGGAGGATGGGTCAAATAATTGTGATAATTCTCTAACAAAATTGGGCCAACCGACGCTAAACGACCGCCTCCAGCTTCTGACAGACTTCATCGATTAAGAAAGCCGGTGTCGAAGCCCCAGCCGTCACACCCACCATCTGGTATTTCTTAAAACCTGTGAAATCCAACTCCGCCGCCGTTTCCACATGGTAACAAGGCAACCCCTGCATCTCAACTAACTTGGCTAACTTAACCGTGTTAGCGGAATGACGTCCGCCAATAACCACAATCGCCTGACAGCCCTGACGTTTCAATTCTACCACATCGGACTGACGATCCTTGGTCGCACCACAAATGGTATCAAAAATTAAGGCGCTCGGGTACTTCACCTTCAAGTGATTCGAAAGCATGGCGAACTCGTCCACAAACATCGTCGATTGTGAAACCATACAGACCTTATCGCCAAGCGCTGGTAACGCATCGATATCAGCTTGCGATGTAATCACATGTCCGCCCGCTTCAGCGTAACCTAAAAGCCCAATGACTTCAGGATGCTTAGGGTCGCCGAAAATAACGGTCACAAAACCTTTCTTCGCATGCAATCTCACCTTGCCCGCGATAATACCCACATCCGGACAAGTCGCATCGCGAAATTCCATGCCGAGACTTTTTAAATAGGTCCGACGTTCGGGCGAAATACCATGAGCGCGCACGACCATCACCGATTGATCGTCGACCTCAGCCTTCACTTCGAGCTGCGTCTGGCTGCTGTAATCGCCGACTTCTCGAATGCCCTCTTTGGTGAGGACCTCCATCATCTGGCGATTATGAATAAGCGGACCATCGGTGTACACCGGGTGCCGACCTTTCTGCGCATACTCGCGTGCGATATCGATGGCGCGTTCAACGCCCCAACAAAAACCGGCAGATTTGGCACGAATGACTTTCACTACGACCAAAGTGCGTGAACCTGTTCAAACTTCAAGCCTTCGGTGCATCCAATGTGCGTACCCGGCGGTGCTTAAGAGGAAAACGCAGCGTCACCGTGGTGCCGATATTGGGCGTGCTCTGAATATCCACCATGCCGCCGTGAGCCCGCAGGATCTTCAATAGAATCAGCATGCCCAGTCCACCGCCCGACTCTTTAGTGGTGTAATAAGCATCAAACACACGGGTGAGCTTATCCGACGCAATTCCAACGCCCGTATCCTTCACCGCTAATATGACCCATTCATCATCAACCGAGAAATTAATAAAAATATCACCACCGCGATCCATCGCCTCTAACGCATTCTTCAAGACATTAAAAAGCGCCTGCTTCACTTGATTGCGATCTGCCGAAATCAATGGAATGTCTTCACTGACATCCACCGCGACACGCACACCCAATTGCTTGAGTTGATCTTTGAGTAAACTCATCGTCTCCGCCACGACTGCGACCAAGTCGGTGTCAATGAGGTGCGGTGGCGTAGGTTTTACCGCTCCCAGAAAATCACGCACAATGCCATCGAGTCGTTTAATTTCCGACTGACAAACCTCAGCGGCATCGCGAACTTTTTTAGCGGCAGGTGAATCGCCAAGCTTATCGGCCTCGCGTTGCAGCAACTGTAAATGAATACCAATCGCATTGAGGGGATTGCCCACCTCGTGCGCCACGCCGGCAGCCAAAGCGACAATTGAGTCAATGCGTTCACTTTCAACCCGGTCTTCAGCCTGCACGCGCTCGGCGGTGATATCGCTCAAGACCGCCACACGACGCGTGCGATCCACATCATTCAGCGCACTCACGCGGGCCAGGTGCAGCCTCAAGACGCGAGATTCGGGGTAACGGACTTCCACTTCTCGCGTGAGGGCTTCCGCCTCCACAGGCAATTCTAGGGCCTTAGCAAGGTCAGGCGCCAATCGTCGAAGGTCGGCACCGCTGACGGTTTCCTCATTCACTCCCAATAAATGTAGCGCGGCTAGATTAGCGTAATCGATTGAGCTATCTTGCGATAATACAATGACGCCTTCTCGTAATGTGTCTAAAACCGTCTCCATCAAATCCCGCTCTCGCTCCAATCGCCGGGCCAGAATTGTCAAATTGGTAGAGTCTAAGCCATCAATACGACCCAAGACACGATCAAGCGGACTGTAACGTCGGTGAGCCATGATTAACGGGTGCGAGCGGCGAGGTGATGACTTAATTGGGCAATGAGTTTTTGCGCAACCTCGCGTTTCGAGGCCGGCCCCAGCACCTGACGGAAGCCATTTTTACCCAATAAAATCAGCTGATTTTCATCACTGCCGAAAGCACCCTCGGCTCCAGCGACCGAATTCGCGGCAATGTAATCAATTTTCTTACGCTTCATTTTTTCTAACGCGTTCGCTTCAACATTTTCTGTCTCGGCCGCAAAGCCGACTAAAACTTGGTCGGCGCGACGGTGCTCCGCCAATGTTGCTAAAATATCGGGTACGGCCTCAAACTCGACCGTCATCCCCTGCCCATTCTTTTTTAATTTATGGGGCTGACAAACCTTCGGACGCCAATCGCTCACCGCGGCAGTCATAATTAAAATATCGCACGGCCCAAAGAGTGCGTCGGTCTGACGTAACATCTCCTCCGCCGTGACGACCGGATAAAACATCACGCCCTTCGGTTCAGCCAAGGCTACCGGGCCAGAAACCAAATCCACCGTCCAACCCTCCGCCTTCGCCGCTTCGGCCAAGGCAAAGCCCATCTTACCCGTCGACGGGTTGCTGACAAAACGCAC
>CAIVVQ010000190.1 GCA_903909465.1 uncultured Opitutia bacterium
CCCCCTATATATAGAGACCTGTACGATCAATCTACCCCACTCCCCTTTCCATGCCCCATCCACACCCCACCACCCACTCCGCCATCCGTTCAACCACGCACCGCAGCCCCCTCACCGCCCCTGAGCTCGTCTCCCAAATCGAACACGCCCTGACCAACAATCCCGCGCTCAATCACTGCTTCATGGTGTGTCCAAGTGCGGAACGAATTAGCCTTCAGCGCCTCGATCAAGCCGGCGAGATTCTCCTCAAGCATCAAGAAAGTGGCGCACATAATTTTATTTCCTTCGAATACCGTTCCGCCGATTTCACTTTCGTTCGTCGACTTAAACAAGAACTGAGTGCCCCATTACAATTATCCGAACCAATTAAGGGAAGCCTCGCCGAGCCCAAGATGTTCGAATCGCTAGGAAAGTTTATTCAGTTTATTCCCAAATTTTTCGTGAATAAACTTTCGGTCACCGAATCGGCCATCGAATCGGCACGCCAATGCGAGTTCGATAACTTCGAGGGCATCATCCCTGAGCTCGAAGCGTTCTTAAAGATACGCGATATCATCGCCGGAAAATCCTGGGAGCCGGAGATTACCCCCGAACAGATTGAGAATTATCAGAAGATCCATCAAGACGGACGCCTCATTCTTCATCGGGGTAAGAAGCTCTACCTCACACAGTACCTTAAAATCGCCAGCCACAACGAACGGTTAGATCTCCGCATCTACTTTAAGTGGGAGCCCCAGTTTAAAAAACACCTTATCGGCTGGGTCGAACTCGCGCACCAATCCTAAACACCCCCTCTCCATGACTGACTCCTACAAAACCCAGTTGGCCGAGCTCCTCAGCTCCGCCCAAACCAACCTGCGCGAGAATCGCCATGAATTCGCGCGAGCCGATTTGCTACAAGCCGTCAAACTCGCCGAAAAACATTTCGGCCCACACTCGACGGAGGCCGACGAAGCCCTCCGGCCGCTAATGGAACTGCACTTCCAATACGATGAAATCGATGCCGGGTTCGGCTGCTTCGAGAAGATTGATCACAATTATGAATTAAGAAAAAACCAAACCCATGAGCGGGTTTATTTTTATAACGATGTCGCCGTGATCTTCGGGAACAAACGCAACAACGCGGAAGCATACAAACTGTTGACTCGTGCCCTGACCCTCTCAGGAAAAATTACTAAAGAACACGTCAAGGTGCGCGTGCACACCCTGATTAACCTGGGGTATTATCACTTCCGCGATGATCGCTACGCCGAATGCATACGTTTCCTCCAGGAAGGCCTACAAGAAAGTAAAGCCGTCAAGCCCTACCCCGCCGCTGAATACGCGAAGGCTGCCATTATCTTAGCACGCGCCCTCTTTGAAACTAAAGTCAGCGCCGACATCGTTATTCCATTACTGGAACACGCCCTGCCCGTAATCAGTAGCCTCTCGCATACACCGACGGAAAATACGGGCATCGGCTACAACACCCTCGGGATTATTTATTACCGTGCCGGCCGACACCACGACGCACGCTACGCGTTTAATAAAGCCGGGAGTGCCCTCGAATTCTGCCAACCCAGTTCAAAGCATTACCTCTCTCACAGCTACGGTTGGTCGGCCGATAACGAAATTAAGTTAGGCAACACCCAACGAGCCGAGTCACTGGTACGGAAGGCCCTTGAAATCTGCGTCGAATTATACCCCGAACACGACCCCGCTATCGTGAATGCCAAACTCAGGGTAACGGATTTCCTAATTCCTCGCGGGCATTACACGGAGTCGGCCACCCTCCTCGAGGAAGTGATCGAGTCCATTGAGACACAAAACGGTAAGGACGACCCCAACTTGCAACGCCACTGCAACAACCTTGGCTTTATCTATGCCAACCTTGAGCGCTTCCCCCTGGCCGAAGGCATCCTCCGACGGGCCCAAAAGTTATCGCTCCAAAAAAACCCTCCCCAGCCCTGCCCTTACATCACGAAAAACTTTGGACTGATGTACCAAAAAATGGGCTACAACGCTAAAGCCATCATTGAATATAAAAAGGCCCGAAAACTTTTCGTCGAACTGCACGGCAACGAACACTCGATGATCAGCTTCATTGATAACGCGCTCATTGAATGCAGCGAAAACGCTTAACCCTAACCTCTTACCCACATGCCCACCAACCCTACCGACATTCAAGCGTTTCTCGATCAACGGAAATTAAAATACAGCCATGAGAAAGGGAGCAATAAATTCCAGAGCGGCTTCAGCACCGATAATTACCTTAACGCCAGTGGCAAAAATATGTTCACGTTTAATATCTTCTGTGAAGACGACGGTGAAATCGTTCGCATCATCGCCCCCAACCTCTTCACAGTTCCCCCTCAAGCCACGGCCAAGCGCAAGGCCGTGGTCTGGCAAACCCTGCACCAAGCGAATTGGAACTGTCGCCTCGTCACCTTCGAATACGATATTAACGACGGTGAAATCCGGGCCTTATATAATATCCCCTTGGGCGATTCCTCGCTCGGCCTACAACAATTAATGAATGGCATCTATTCTATGCCCTCCGCGCTGGATCAATATGCCCCCGACATCGTGCGTGCCATTGAGTTCGGCATTCCGATGGAGGGACATCGAGAATACGCGAATGAATTTGAGAAATTCATCAAAGCTTGGACCCCGCACGACGCATAAACCATTAGGCACTTCTATCAAATGGCAGTCTTGCCATGACGGCTAAACTTAGCATGCGTTAATCATGCGTTTTGCGAAATACCATGCCCTCGGTAATGATTACCTCGTGCTAGAGCCGAAGGACTGCCCGACCCTTTTCTCCGCTGAAGCCATTCGCAAAGTCTGCCACCGTCATTACGGCTTAGGCTCCGATGGTATTCTCTACGGTCCGATTGAGCGTCAGGATGGCACCTTCGGTCTTCGTATTTTAAATCCGGATGGTTCCGAAGCTGAAAAATCCGGCAATGGTATCCGAATTTTCTGCCGTCACCTCTTAGAAACCAAACTCGTTAAAGAAGGACAGGAATTTAAAATTCACACCATCGGTGGCATTGTAGCCTGTACTGTTTTTGATGGGGGTAATCGCATCCGCGTTGAAATGGGCAAAGTTTCCTTCCGTGCCCCAGTCATCCCCCACGTCGGCGCCGACCGCGAAGTCCTCGGCGAATCCATTACCGTTAACGGAAAAACTTTTAAGTATTGGGCCGCGACCGTGGGCAATCCGCACTGTGTCATTCCCGTGGAAAACCTTTCGTCCGATTTAGCCAAGACTTACGGACCGGCCCTCGAAGTGCATCCCAATTTTCCTAACCGCACCAACGTGCAGTTCATGAAGATTGTGGACCGTAAAAATATTCAAATTGAAATCTGGGAACGCGGCGCGGGCTACACCCTCGCTTCGGGCTCCTCTTCCTCGGCCTGTGCGGCCGTTGCCCATAAAATGGGCTTAGTAGACGCTGATTTGACGGTACATATGCCAGGCGGAAAGATTATGATTGGCATCGGGGCGGACACCTCCATCGTGATGACTGGTCCGACAACTCCGGTAGGCATCTTCGAGATGCATCCTAGAGTTACGGATCAAGACGTCGTCCTTTAAGGCGATTAGTCTTTCCCCAATTCATTTAAATGGGTGCCCGCAATGGAGCACCTCCCTACGAACGCAATTCACATGGCTCCTAAACAGCCGTTGCCGAAAATTACTGAAGACGACCTGATTGACTTGGCCGGAGGGGCAACCGTGCTGCTCGCCAAAGAGCTCGTAGCCAAGAACAAGGCCAAAAAAGCCCTTTGGATTTACCCTAACGTCACCGCCACCGTTGATGACGGTCACGAGACCCGCGAGGCCAGCTGGAACCTTCGCTCCATCACCTTCCAACGCAACGAGTGCGGATGTGACGTTTCCTTAGTGAAACGAAAACTCTGCGTTCACTCGGTGGCCGCCTACATCACCTTAGCAGTTAAAGAAGGCTACATGCAGCTTGAGAGTACTGCCGCCCCCACACCGACACCGGTGGCCGACAAGAATAATGGCAACGGCATAGCTAAGCCCGAGTCCAACGGCACCGCCACCGGACCCAAATTACGCTCACTTAACCTTTCACCCAAACGCGGCACGCCGATTGAAGTTCGGTTTATCATTCCGCCCAATATCGCAACCGCCTCGCAGCGTGACGAAATTATTTGTCGGCTCGAACTGCGTATCGAAGGCACGCAAGTCGCCCCCGAAAACATTGACCGTACCAAGTCGTGGACGATTGAACCTGAAACCGTTTTCTTCTTAGCTATTTTAGAAAACCTTTGTAGCGGTAAACTTCAAGGCCTCCTCCCCCTCTCCCGTCGACACCTCCGCCAACTGCTCAGCGTCGGCAACGGACTCAGTATCTTCCGCATGGCGAATACGCCCGACACTCCCTTGGTTTGGAGCGGCGCGACCTTGGCGGGCGTTCATGATTATTTAGACGACCCTAATCCGACGCCACAAACCAACTCCAATGGAGATGAGTTGGACGACGAGAAAGAAGAAATACGCTCACAAGATCGCGGCGACGAAGACCGCCCCTGGGTGGATGGCTCAATGAAGTGGCTCCGCATTCGTCTGCCTCAGAAAGCAAGTGGCGCTGTCGCCGAACTCCGCGAAGTCCTCCAACGTAGTGGCTTCATCCTCGAAACCGCTACTCGCGAATGGCGCCTCGGCGGTACGATTCAAGTGCTCAACTTCTTGGCACGTCACCATAAAATACTCTGCGTCGATAACGACTCCTATTTCACCCATAATTTATCGCACTCGCTGAGGAATGTTGATTTCGCGAAAGCGAAATGCGCAGCGAATGAGGAAACCGGCGGCTATCGTTTTGCCATCGGCATCGATTCCGAAGGCAAGACTCCCAAAGTCGTCCAAGAGGCCCTGGCTAGTGGTCGCATGTTCTTCTACACCGAACGCGGTCCGCGCCTCATCACACCCGAACTACTCGAATCCATTCGTAACGCCCAACGCCGTATCACCGGCGAATCAAAGCGCGATGTGGACTTAGATTTAAATTTAAAAATCGGGTATGCCGACCTCGCCAGTGCCGACGCCATCGCCGAAGAATTACAGGCTGCCTTCGCCCCTCCCGAAACTTGGACCAAGCGTTCCGACGCGATTCGCAACCTTTCCAAACTCCAAGCCGCACCGATTAAAGAAGACTTGGAAAAGATGCTGCGTATCTACCAAAAGCTCGGCGTGGCGTGGCTCTGGCACCTACACAATAACCACCTCGGTGGCCTACTGGCCGATGAAATGGGCCTCGGCAAAACCGTCCAAGCCCTCGCCTTCCTCGATGTCTTACGTCGCGAGCGCCCTGAAGAAGGACCCTGCGTCGTGGTCTGCCCCGCTTCACTCGTGGAAAATTGGCGCCGCGAGGCCCGCCGCTTCACCCCTAATTTAAAAGTCCTTCCGCACCACGGACAAATGCGCGAATCGTCACCCGAATTCTTAAAACGCTACGACCTCGTTATCACTTCATACGGCACCCTTGCCCGTGACATCGGATCGTTCTCATTGGTAAATTGGAGTGCCGCGATTTGCGACGAGGGACAAAATATCAAGAACCCGCGTGCACAATCCGCTAAGGCAGTGAAACAACTCGTTGCCAAGGGTCGTTACATCTTAACGGGAACACCGGTTGAAAACTCACTCGAAGACCTGAGATCATTATTCGGCTTCTTAATGCCAGGCTATTTACCAAAGCCCGAAGAGCGCATCGCCATCGAAGATCGCAAGTGGCACGACGATCGCCTGCTGCAAATGGCTGCACCCTATATTCTACGTCGTTCAAAAGTCGCCGTGGCCCCTGAGTTGCCGCCCAAGATTGAACAAGTGGTTTATTGCGACTTTGAAGAGAACCAAAAGAAGTTCTACGACGAGATGCAGGAAAGCACCCGCCAGGAAATCTTTGATATGGAAATGAGCGGCGCCAAGGAGGCGAGCATCCGCATGGCCGCCTTCAATCAACTCCTACGCCTGCGACAAATCTGTGCTGATCCACGCATCTTGGACCCTAAGATGGACGAAGCCGACTCGGCTAAATTGCAGGCTTTCCTCGAACTCCTTGAAGAATCCAAAGACGCCAAACACCGGATGCTGGTCTTCTCCACTTTTGTATCGGCACTCAAAATTATCCGCAAGGCCCTCGAGGACCGCGGCATCAAGTATTGCTACCTCGATGGCTCGACGACGAATCGCCAGGGCGTTTGCGATACGTTTAATGAAAATGCAGACATCCCAGTCATGCTGATGTCGCTCAAAGCAGGTGGCACTGGACTGAACTTAACTGGCGCCGATACCGTCGTGCACTACGATCCATGGTGGAACCCTGCGGCCGAAGCTCAAGCGACTGATCGTGCTCACCGCATTGGCCAAACACGCACCGTTACCAGTATCAAGCTCATCGCGACTGGCACCATAGAAGAGCGCGTGATGGACTTACAGAAATCGAAATCGGAAATGTTGCGCAAGCTCCTCAGTGAATCAGACTCCGTGTCCTCCGGCATCAGCCTGGATGACATTAAAGCCCTCTTGGAGGTCTAAACCATGCTCTCCTCCCTCATCCGTCGTAATCGGCCCCGCAGCGAAATGTCATTCCTCGAACACATCGAGGACTTACGCGTTTCGATTATTCGTGTCACGGCCGTCTTTGCCGTGGGTATGATTACCGCCCTTTTCTTTTACGAAAAAGTTCCGAGTATTTTAAGCCTCCCGTTGCAATGGGCCAAACAACCCGAGACCTCACCAATTGGTTTTCTGCTCGGCCAAACCGAACCCACATTGCGAGCCTTAGGTGACCTGAAAGAGTTCACCTTTATGGGCGTATGGTCGGTCTTAATGTACGCCGCCTTTGCCGCTGGCATCGCCTTGGCCTCGCCTGTTTTTATTTACGAAGTCGCACGCTTTGTCGGACCCGCCCTCACCACTCGCGAGAAACGCGGACTTATCCCCTTCTGCATCGCGGCGCTGATATTATTTATTGCGGGTGCCGCCCTGGCGTTCATTTGGCTTACCCCGATGTCGATTCAAGTCTGGCATCATTTCGCTGCTGGCATGGGCATCGAAGTGACTTGGCAAGCTTCCGACTACTTTGGCTTCGTGACGATGATGAGCTTACTCACTGGACTCACTTTCCAATTCCCCCTCGCCCTTATCATTCTCATGTGGATCGAAATCGTTCGTCCACGGACCCTGCTCAAACACTGGCGCGGAATGTTATTCGGCATTCTTTGCGTGGTCGCACTCATCACGCCCATTGGAGACCCCATCTCGCTAGGCATCTTAACGAGCGTACTCTTCGGCTTCTACTTAGGTGCCGTTTCAATTGGCTCAATTGTCGTTCGTCGTAAACGCGTTGCTCGGGGCGACACACCCTACCCCGAAGATGAAGACGACTATGATTTAGATGAAGAAGACGCTAAGCCTTCCCCGTCATCGGTTTCGCCCGCAAAAGGAACTCAGCAAAAACCTCCACAAGACGGTGACATTAGTTCCTTAGATTGATTTGTTTGGTTATGGCGGATGTAGAACTTGCAGTGGCTCGGGAATAATTACAGAAAGGTGAAGTGAGTAACCCTTTAAACGCTGGACTGGAAACACAGTTTGCATCCTTAAAAACGTTTCTGGACGAACAAGAATCGTGTTTCGAACCTGAGGTTCGCCCGATGCTCCGCGAGATACTGGCCCACCCAGGAAAACGCCTGCGACCGCTGCTCGCATTTGGATCAGGTGCCGGCGCCAAAAATATCGCCTCACTGATTAAAGGTGCCGCCATCGTTGAACTCGTTCACCTCGCAACTTTAGTACATGACGATGTCCTCGATGGTGCCGATCAACGTCACGGGGCCGACACCCCCAATCGCACCCACGGTGCCCACGCCGCTGTGCTTTTTGGCGATGCCCTCTTTGCGCACGCCCTCGTTTTAGCGAGCGAACACACCTCGTCCGAAATCTGCTCCATCGTTGCGCGTGCCTCTCGCGATGTCTGCTCCGGCGAAGTTTGCCAAACCTTCTCACGCGGTAACGGTGCCCTGAGCCTCGAAGACTACCAAAGGCAGATTCGCATGAAGACAGCGGTTCTCTTCGAAGCCGCTTGTCGTGTCGGCGCCCTCCTCGCCGAACACCCACCCGAGCACATTAAGGCGTGCTCCGAATTCGGACTTCGCCTCGGCATCGCTTATCAAATTTACGACGACCTCATCGATTTACTACAAGACGACAAAAAAGCGGGTAAGACACTCGGGACGGATGCTGCTAGCGGTAAGTTAACGCTGCCGATGATCCTCGAGCGCAATCGACGCGGCGGAGACCCTGCCGCAGAATTGCGTGCCGGAAAAAATCCTCGCGAAGTCATTTCATCTACCACCTGGCGCGAGTGCTTCCGATTGCTCGATGCCGAAATCGCCTCAGCCGAACAAGCGTTATCGCCCATCGAAGGCTCCCCCTCGCCTTTCTATTTATTACGACTCACCGCTTTTCTGCGTGCCGCAACCGCCAAGCTCAGCGCCCAAGCGTGAATTTGCTCCTCACGACCAAGGCCGAAAGATTGGCCATCGCACTCGTTCAGAGTCTCCTACTCATAGTCACCACGGTGAGTTGGGTCTGGAAGACTCTTTAAGGCTATTTAAGGTAGCGGTCGGATATAAAACCGCGGGCACTCAACGCCTTTTTTAGGTCCGACAGATTAACTTTGTCGCCCGACTTCACCCCAGAACGCGCAAACCACCCTGCGGACATTTCAATGGTGAATGAAACCTGATCCGATCGCGAATAAGTGTCACGCGTGTCGCCCGCTTCCATCGTACGAATCTCGTCGATGGTGCCGTCGCCCCGAACAAAGGCGATATCGAGATTAATTAACGTATCTTTCATCCAAAAATTCATTCGCTGCGGAGCCGCATACATAAACGCCATACCCTCCCCGTCGGATAACTGCGCGACGCCCATGAGGCCTCGCGACTTTTCTAATTCAGTCACCGCTACCTTTAATTTTGCATCAGAGCGCCCGACCCGTACTGGAAAGGGAACTTCTAGTCCCGCTTCGGTCGCCGATGCGACGTTGACCGGCGGCGCCTCACGGTCGCAGCCTGAAATTGCGAGAACAAGTAAGATACTTAAAATACGAAACATCTTCATGAAGTCTCCAAACGATTGCCACGCTGGCAAGAATCGCTTGAACTGACCTCGTGAATTCCGATCGCCGCGCCCACTGGCACCACCCCCTCACTGCGCTCAACTACGCCCGAGCGGCCGTGCACGTGGGTCTTTGGACCTCGGAGCAGAAGCTGATTTCAACTTACTTTACGCATGCGGATCGAATCCTTGAGCTGGGCTGTGGCGGCGGACGGGTAGGCCTTGGCATGTGGCATTTAGGCTATCAAAACGTCCTTCTGAGCGACTTTTCAGCCGAAATGGTGGAGATAGCCCAGTCGGTACTCCAACAGTCGGGGGCAGGCCTTAAAGTCGAAATCGCCGATGCCTGCGCTTTGCCCTACGCCGACCAAAGTTTTGACGGGGTCATCTTTGCCTTCAACGGACTCATGTGCCTGCGGGGTCGAGCAGATCGCCTTCTAGCCCTACCTGAAATTCACCGCATCTTAAAACCCAAAGGTAAGTTTTTATTCACCGCTAACGACCGCGAAAAGGGAGAGCACCAAAACGAATGGGCCAATGAACCTGCCCTGCCCGATGGCCAACTGGGCGACCGCTGGCACGAGACGGATTCCACACCCGTCTTTATGCACAGCAGCACCGAGGCCGAAACCGTCGCCGAGTTGCATCAGTTTAATTTTAAAATTATCCAAACCGCCTTGCGCTCAGAAATTGCATCTGAAAATGCAACCGTCCGAGCGTTTGCCGGCGAGACACGATTCTACGTAGCCGAAAAAGCTTAAGCGCCAATCACTCGTTGCGACGGCCCATGAAGAACTGAATCACGTACCAGAGCAACGTCACGAAGGCCGAGAAGAGAATGAAAGCGGCCAAGACGTGGTCTTGCGTAGAGCACTGGTCTTTGATTACCCAAGTTTGATAAAGGATAACGGTGGCCATCAATAAAATCATGGCCAACGAGAACCAGGTACCTGGGTTAATACCCATAATCGAGAAGACGATAATCGCACCGAGCGCAGCGATTGAACCAATGATGATTGCGACGCGAAGGAATGAGAAATCGACGCCGGTAAAGAAAACTGCCACCGAAAGGCCAAATACGAGCGCACCAGTGACACCACAGGCGGGAACGAGAATTTCCTCGGGGTTACCACCGGTCTGATACGAGACGACAGCGATAAGAGGGATGAAGATCAAAGCCTCAAGCAGAACGTAAAGCGAAAGGCCTGCATACTGCGATGCCAACGAGGCACCCGAAGTTGCTAAGCGCTGTGCCACATAAGTACCGCCCCAGAAAGCGAGTAACACAATCAACCAACCAAAGCTTCCTGTTGCATTTACGAGTGAAGCCAGACCGTTCATCACAACACCCGCGAAACCGGAAACGAAAAAATAGTACAGTAACGCACCGAAAGCGGCGAAGGCACCCGCAACGTGGGCGTAGGTGCGACGGTAAAAGGCCGCACGATCAGCGGCTGGGGCTTGCGAGACAATGAAGGGTTGGGATTCGTACATGGTTTTGATTTTAAGGCTTTTCTGTGACAGTCAAGCCACTCTGGGTAAAATTACGCAGGGTGATTTCTACATCAAAACCTAGGCACCATGTTCAAAGTACTAGAGTAAAAAGCCCAATGGGTTTCGGTTGCGAAAAATAGGCTCTAAACAATTGATGCACACATGACCACCAAGCCCTCGCTCCCCAAGTTGAAACGCAAAGGCCCACCTAAAAAATTAAGCTTAAAAAAGCCGGAGCCCATTCTGGCCCCTGCCCCGCCTCCAACTCCCCCAGTGCCTCGCAGCCGAGTCTTAATTATCGAAGACCAAACGGCTGTCTGTGAGATGACGATGGAGATCTTAAAATCCGTCGAGGCATTCGAGGTCGTGGGAACAGCGGCCAACGGGACCCAAGCGGTGGCGATGGCACTACAACTAAAACCCGACCTCATCATTCTCGATGTGATGATCCCCGAAATGAGTGGGGTCGAAGTGCTCCGTCGGATTAAAACGAGTCTGCCCAAAATGCGCGTCCTAGTCTTTTCCGCCAAACAAGAGCCCCAAGTAGTACGCGGACTAATTCAAGAAGGCATGCATGGCTTCGTGAATAAACACTCCCCGCTCAGCGAACTCAGGCAGGCCATCACCCTCGTGGCCAATGGCGGTATCTGGTTCGACGAGAAATTTAGTCAAACCGTACGCGATGCCCTCGCTAAGCCCGCCACCCAAGGCGACGGCATGATCGACCTACTCACCCCCAGGGAACGTGAAATCTCGATGCTCATCGCCCGCAGCCACAGCAGTAAAGATGTCGCCGCCCTCCTTAACATCAGCGTCAAAACTTCCGAAAACCACCGGGCGAATTTAATGCGCAAGCTGGGGGTGCGCGATGTGGCCGGCCTGGTGCGCTTGGCCATTCGCCACGGCTTAATCGACCCCGCCAATGACTAGTCCTGTCAATGGGGTAAACACCCCAGACGGTACTTGTTCCAATTTTCGTATTTTACCTCAATAACTTTCTAACGATGTCACACTCCACCCCGAGTTGCACCGCTAACGTTCATCGTGTTGTCATGATTGAAGACCAGACGATTGTGCGGGAATTGGTTTTAGACATGCTCGCGGCCGATCCTAAGTTCAATGTCATCGGTGCGACCGCCGAGGGCAGTGTCGGCATTAAGCTTACGGAAGAACATCAGCCTGATATTTTGATTCTCGATATTACCCTGCCCGATATCAGCGGTGTCGAAGTCTTGCATCGCTTACGTCACTCCGCCCCCGACCTCAAAATTATCGTCTTCACGGGCAAAGAAGAAAAGTACATTGCCCGCGGCCTCATGCGTGATGGGGTGCGTGGCTTTATCCGAAAAAATTCCCGCCTCGCCGAACTAAGGCAGGCAATGGACACGGTTGCGGCCGGCGGCACCTGGTTTAATGCGGAATTTAATCACGCCCTCATCGGCGCCCTCAAAAACCGCGAATCCAAAATCGATCAAATGGCGATCACCCTCACCGACCGTGAGCGTAGCATTGCGATCCTGCTGGCCCAGAGTTATTCGAGCAAAGAAGTCGGCACCGAACTCAATATCAGCACCAAAACCGCCGAAAATCACCGCACGAATTTAATGAGGAAACTTGGCGTTCATGATGTAGCTGGGGTGATTCGTTTTGTGATTCGTCAAGGGTTGTATGATCCCAATAATGATGCCTAGATAGGGCATGCCCCTTAGTCGTCGAAAATTCATCGCTGTCAGCGGCATCGCTACGCTCGGCGCCCTCGCCCGCGCCGAACAATCAAAGAGCGAGCGTACACCTTACGACGTCTGTATCTACGGTGGTACGGCCTCGGGCATTGCTGCCGCACTTTCGGCCCACGATCAAGGCGTCAGCGTCATCATCGTCGAGCCGAGTCGTTGGCTCGGCGGCATGAGCGGCGGCGGCATCCGCGCCATTGATTGGGGTAAAAAAGAAAGCGCGGGCGGACTCGCCCTCAAACTACTCATCGAGGGTGACGATGTGGGCATGCGGAAGTTATTCGCCCAAGAATTAGCCCAACGAAAGATTCCCGTAATTTTTGAACACCGACTTTCGAGCGTGAAGAAAAACGGCAACGCTATCACATCCATCAGTCTCGATTACGCACCTCCTAGTAAACTTGGCGTGCCAGCACCCATCGCCCAAACCAAGAACGCTCAAGAAGTCGTCGCCCAAGTCTTTATCGATTGCTCCTACGAGGGCGACCTCATGGCCCAATCAGGCGTGTCGTACACCTTCGGTCGTGAATCGCGTGATGAATATAATGAATCATTCGCCGGCGTGCGCCCGCTCCTCGCCACCTACGCCATCGACCCGTATAATAAAGTCGGCGACCCCAGCAGCGGACTCCTCCCCCTCCTCCAAGACATCACGATGCCCGCCGTTGGCAGCGCTGATCGCCTCACCATGGCCTACTGCCTGCGCTGGAAACTTTCCCAAGAGTCGAACGCGATTCCGATCACGGCTCCCGATAATTACGACCCTCGCACGTACGAAATTTTCCGTCGCGGCTTTCAGAATAAAGTTAAATTAAACCTCGGCTACAAGATGCGCAAACCCGGCATCTACACCGACTACCCAGGTGGCGGATACTTTAACGTGAACTCGAGTCGCTCCCTCTGGGCGCAATCCATCGCCGGCTCCAATGCGAATTACCCCGAGGGCGACTGGGCGACACGTTCTCAGATTTGGCAATTCCACATCGATTTCATCAAGGGCATGTACCACTTCCTCCGCACCGATGAAGCGGTACCCGAGTTCTACAAAAAATCCGCCCAAACGACGGGCCTTTTCCCAGGAATATTCGATGAGACCGGTGGCTGGCCTCACCAACTCTATGTTCGTGAAGCACGTCGTATGCGCTCCACCTACGTGCTCACGCAACTTGATCTATCCAACGCACAAACCATCGAGGACTCTGTCGGCCTAGCCTCTTACGGCATCGACGATTGGCCATACGCCACCATCGCCCACCAAGGCGGTATCGCTATCAGCGGCGGGGAATTCAGCATCCTGCACCCCAATCCACTCTTCCACGGCATCTACCAACTGCCCTACCGCTCCATTGTGCCCAAAGCCAGTGAGTGTCGCAACCTCATCGTCCCAGTCTGTTGCTCAGCCAGCCACATCGCGATGACTTCTATTCGCATGGAGCCCGTTTGGGTTATCCTGGGTCAGTCCGCCGGCATCGCCGCGGCACAATCACTTCAAGAAAAGAAGTCCGTCCAAGAAATCGATATCCCGACTCTTCAGCGCACCCTTATCAGCTCAGGACAAAAACTAAGCTGGAACGCTTAAAGTCGAATTCGCAATCGTGGCGAAACTTGTGTGCCCGCGGGCTTAGGTTTCTTTAACGCCGCTGCGTTGCCACCATCGGGTCCGCCCAGTGCATCGATGAATTCTTGAGGAATGGGAGAGACGGACTTGAACGCTAATTTCTCACCCCGCCAATCCAGTTCCAAATCGGTCGAATGCGAATGCAGAAAGAGTCGCTTAAATCCGCGTACCGTTCCCATCGATTTATTAAAATCAAAATCACCGTAGGTTCGATCGCCCAATATCGGGTGACCGTGCATAGCCGATTGAACGCGTAATTGGTGTGTACGACCGGTACGCGGCTCGAGCTTCAACAGTGAAAGTGGGAGCTCTCCATTCGCGGCACGTTCCCACTGATAAAGCGAAATCGCCGGCGCACCCGTGCCCGTACTTTTGCTCGAGCGGACACCGCCGCCGGGGCCTTTAGACTTTATTAAAACGTCCTGCCACGTGCCACGCGGACTTTTCAAGCCGCGGCCCTTCACGAGGGCGATGTACTTCTTCGAGACCTTCGCCTTCGCAAAAAGTTCCTTCACGGCCACCGCCAACGCTGCATCCAAGCTTAATAATAAAATACCACTCGTCGGAGAATCCAAACGATTCAAAAGGTAGACCCGTTTAATACCACCCTGCCCGTCCCGCACATGGAAAGCCTCTTCTTCGAACGAGTAATTTCCAGATATCAGTGCGACCTCATCCTTGCCTTTATCATCCTGATTGGGATGAGCCAACACGCCCTCAGGCTTCTCCACCGCGAGCAACCCTGCTGGGTGCGCGTTCAGCACTCGCACCTTAGGCGCAAACGGGATCCAGGAGAAATCGGACATTACAGGTAATGAAAGGTTAAGGTGACTTCTTGGTCTTCGCCGTAAAGCGCAACCATATCTTCGCGCCAGACATCAAAAGGTGCCGGCGCCATCACCGCATCCTTACAGGCGAGTGCGAGAATCTGCGGCACATTGGCCTGAACAATTTCTGCATCAATCACTGTGCCGTCGCGACAGAGCCGAAAGCGAATCACCACAAGGCCGCGCGAAATATTTTCAAAATGGGCACGGTCAATCAACTCCCACCACGATGATTGAATCGCCTCCATCATACGCTGGGCGTAGTCGCCGTAGTTACTGAAGCGGGCATCAACCGCCAGGATGCCGGCCTTATTTACCCCGACATTATTCTTTAACAATAATCCTGTCGTCCCCGAAGCCAGGGTGGCCCTGGGTCGATTGACATTCTCAGGCTGAGGGGTCGGCGAAGGGGTCTCACTCTTCTTCGGCATCGCGCCCAATGCAGCAGACGATGTTCCGGCTGCACCGGCTGAAATATTGCGTTCCGATTCGCCAATCGAACGAGGCACACCTTGCGAAACTTTAATCTGTGTTTCACTGTCGCCATCCGAACGCGGCACCGAAGATCGGGTGGGCACTATCTCTGGAACTGGCTGAGCGGCGGATTGATTTCGTGCCGCAATGAAGGGTGTTTTCTCTGGAGCAGTCCGATTGGCCTTCGCATTTGTCTCCGCGAGTCGCATCGACGGCGGCAATCGATTCTCAGGAATGGCAACGGGTGCGACCAAAACATCCACGGGTTTGAGTCTCAACGCTACTGCATAAAAATCGGGCGGCACTAAAGCGTACAACAGACAATGGACAACGAGCGTAACCACACCTGCGACGAGGGCCGTTTGGGTGTCGATGTCTAGGTCACTACGCACTGCCCTATTTATAGCTCACCTTCACGGAACATCAAGAACGACTCGGCCTCACGCCGAAATTCTCGCACGCAAACCCAGCGCATTCAATCGCTCTACCACAAACTCCACCGGCAAACCCATAATCGTTGAAATCGGGCGCTGATAGTCGTCGATGATGATTTCGGAACCTTCCTGAATGCCATAGGCACCGGCTTTGTCTAAAGTGATAACGCGCGCCTGGTACTGAGTAATCGCATCCTCCGTTAAAACGCGAAATTTTACCCATGCAGTGATATCGTGTAATTCTTCGATGCCTAGGTCCTGGCAAATCAAACATATGCCTGTGTGCACGGTAGGTGTTTTTCCCGAGAGTCTTCGAAGCATCTCACGTGATTCATTTAAATTCGCAGGCTTATTCAAGGCGTGTTCTCCCAGCGCCACAGTAGTGTCCGCTCCTAAAATCACGGCGTTCGGAAATTGTTTAGCCACTGCCCTAGCCTTCAGTTGCGCATTATGTAATACCATCTCCCTTGGATCGGTCGTCGCATCTTCGTGCTCAGTCACTTGTGCCACTACCACCTCGTGTGGAATTCCCGCAGCGGACAATAATTCAGTCCGACGGGGCGAGGCCGAGGCAAGAATCAGTTTCAACGGGGAGGCTGCGGACATATCAAAAAAATCCGCCGGACTGATTAATGATGCGAGGGCTTCCAGCTCACCGCCCGTTGCGCCAGATAATTCACGTAAACGTTTTGATCGTTGAGACAGGGAATCTGAGCAAATGATTCACCGCCAGCGTGCATGAAATCTTCCTTACCTTCTTCGCAAATTTCCTCAATGGTCTCCAAGCAATCCGCGGTGAAGGCCGGGCAAATCACCAAGAGGTTTTTCACGCCCTCGCCGGGCAACGCTTCCAAGCGTTCATCGGTATAAGGCGGAACCCATTTCTCTGGTCCAAAGCGCGACTGAAACGCGATTTCCACTTGGTCGGGTCTCAGGCCGGCTGCTTCGGTAAATAATTTAGCCGTCTGCACACATTGGTGTTTATAGCAATTGGCGTGCGATGGACTGGCCTGGTAACAACAATCCTTCACCTTCGTACAATGGGCCTTTGAAGCATCGCCTTTACGCAAGTGACGCTCGGGCACGCCGTGATAAGAGAATAATAATTTATCGAAAGGCTTACTCAACCAGGGCTTAGCCGATTCGACGAGTGCATTGATATACGCCGGATCGTTGAAGTAAGGCTGTAAAACGTGGTACTTAAGGTTCGGCGCCAAGCGTTTTAATTCATCCTGCACTTTCACTACCACCGTCTCATAGGAAGACATCGCGTAGTGTGGGTACTGCGGCATCACGAACAAATCGTCGATGCCGAGCTCCAAGACTTTCTGAATCGCTTCCTCACACGAGGGCGTGCCGTAACGCATGCCCGTAATGACAGGCATGCCAGTGACCTTCTCTAATTTTGCACGCAGCTTTTCCGTGGTCACCAATAATGGCGCCCCTTCCGGAGTCCAAACGGTCGCATACGCAGCGGCCGACTTCTTAGGGCGGGTGCGCAAAACGATGCCTTCTAAAAGCGCGAAACGAAACGGCGCAGGATAATCAATCACCCGCTCATCGCCCAAAAACTCCCGCAAATAATTTCTCACATCTGGCACCGACGTGCTTTTCGGAGAGCCCAAATTGAGGAGTAAAATACCTTTGCGCGACATACCCATAGACAGGCGAGAGAATACAATAATGTCAAATCTCCCGCACCAACTTCCGAAACGGATTAATCACTCCCCACTGCTCACCACCGCATTAATCACCGCCTCGACCGTATCAATCCGTGCCTGCGGTGTAATGCCGTGGCCGAGATTAAAAATGTGACCGGGGTCGTTGGCATTATCTTTAATAATCAGGTTTGCTGCTTGCACGGCCGCGGCTGGCTCACCCGCCATAAATTCGGGATCCAAATTACCCTGTAGGCAAACGGGCCGACCGACTAAGTTACGGACCTTCGAAAGCGGCATCGTCCAATCCACCCCTAAACATGGCACTCCCGATTGTGCCAAGAGCGCTGCATCCGCTGACTTACCTTTGGCGTATAGAATAACGGGGGCGGACACTGGTAAGCGTGCCAAAATTTCGCGAATATAGCGCAACGAAAATTCTTCGTACTCCACACCGGTGAGCACGCTCGCCCAGCTATCAAAAATCTGGATGGCGTCCGCGCCGGCAAGCAATTGATGATTTAAATATTCAGCGATCACTTCCGCCAACATGCTGAGCAGTTGATGAAAGAATTTTGGATCGGACATAATCAGCGCTTTGGTTTTCGGGAAATCCTCTGAGCCACCGCCTTCCACCAAATAACAAGCCAAGGTCCACGGCGACCCCGCAAAACCAAGCAAAGCTTTGTGATGTCCCAGTTCCCGGCGCAACAAACGCAGCGCCGCATAAACGTAATCCAATCGCTGGGCGGCATCTACTTGATTCAATGTTTTTAAATCAGCCTGAGAACGAATCGTACGTTCCAACGCAATGCCACCCTCTTCCTTAAAACGGTACGGCACGCCCAAGGCTTCGGGTATGACTAAAATGTCGCTGAATAAAATCGCTGCGTCGAGTTGAGTGAATCGACGCAAGGGCTGAAGCGTGACTTCAACCGCCAACTCAGGTGTACGCACCATCGTAACGAAATCGGACTTCGCCTTGAGCGCACGATACTCCGGTAAATAACGTCCCGCCTGACGCATGATCCAAATCGGGGCACGTCCATGAGGCTGGCGGTTCAGTGCTGAGACTAAACGGTCGCGAGAGTTCATTTAAGCTTAACCCACTCCTGAGGCTTTAAATAATGGGAAAGGAGGCGTTCCTCGGGTGAGCCCATGGCGGGTTGATGACTATAAACCCAGCGAACACGAGGTGGGAGTGACATCAAAATCGATTCCGTGCGACCGCCAGATTGCAGTCCAAAAATAGTACCACGATCCCAAACTAAATTAAATTCTGCGTATCGTCCGCGACGAATCTCTTGCCACTCTTTTTCTCGTTCGCCGTATGGCAAAGCGTGACGGCGTTTCAAAATTTCAACATAGGCAGGGCCGAACGCATCGCCCACCGAACGCATCACATTAAAGGCTTCATCAAAACTGCCTTGCGTTAAATCATCAAAGAAAACGCCGCCAATGCCGCGCTGTTCATTGCGATGCTTGAGGTTGAAATAGTGATCACACGTTTGCTTAAAATTCTGGTATCTATCACCCGTCGCACGTGCCGCCGCTTGGTGCCACGATTGGGCGTCTTCGTCGAAGCCGTAGTAAGGTGTTAAATCAAAACCGCCGCCGAACCACCACACGGGGTCGGGTCCCTCCGTGCAAAAGAAACGCACATTCATGTGCGAGGTTGGAGCGTAGGGATTCAGTGGGTGCAGTACGACCGAAACGCCCATGGCACGAAACGCTCGTCCCGCCAGCTCAGGTCGTGCGACGGTTGCCGACGGCGGTAAGGCATGGCCACGCACATCCGAGAAGGCCACTCCGCCCTTTTCTAAAACTTTACCGCCGGCAATTACCCGGGTTCGCCCACCCCCACCCTCGGATCGCTGCCAAACATCTTCATGAAACTTCGCCACACCGTCGACCCCTTCCATTTGCGCACAAATGCGGTCTTGGAGGTCCATTAAGTAGGTGCGAACCGTTTCGGGATTCATCGGACGTCAATAGAATAGGTAATTCAACCAAAGGTCAACGAAACCACACCGCCGATAATAACAATATTAGTAAATGCCATCGGCCGACAAAGTTTGCCGAGGTCTGCCTTGTCACCGCCACACAATTCTTCAGTTTTGTCCCATGAATCCCGAAACCAAACTCGTCATCATTATCGCAGTGATGGGCGGAATCGGATTACTCAGCCCATGGCTTGCCTGGGTTCGCTTGCAGGCCCTCGAAAAAAAACATGGGCGCAAATTGCTCGTGCGTGGCATCAACGGTGAACAGGCTGCGAAAATTGTTTTGCTGCGCGGCGAAATCCCGCAGGTCGATGTTGATGAAACGTCACTCATCTTCAGCAACCATTATTCCGCCCACGAACCCGCCATTAAACTTTCGAGCGAAGTTTATCATGGCAAGCGTCTGTTCGATGTGGCACGTGCCGCGCGACTCGCCGGACACGCGTTGCAACACCGCGATCGCAAACTCGGCGGTATCGGCAGCTGGGATGCCTTCGTAGTCATCTGGGGCAACGTCTGGCCTGTATTACTCACGCTCACTTTTGCCACTGGTGGGCGCTGGGTGTTCTCACTAACGGCCTTCTCGATTAGCGCGCTGGTGATTACGCTTGGGCACTTCACCCGACATCAAATCGTCCGCGACGCCGCCCGACGTGGGCAAATCGCGCTTTCCGAGGCCCGACTGCTGGATGGACACCCTAATGACGAGGTAGAGGCCGCCTTTTTAGCCAGTCGGCTAGACCACCTAGCCCTTCCCTTCACTCGAACCTGGTGGAAACTTCTTTTATTTAAATCTCGGTGAACTCCTCCAGGTTTTTAGTGTTATATTAAAACCCACCCCACATGCAACGTAACGGCATATTTTGGATTTTAACCCTCTTCGTTTTTGGAAGCCTAGGCTACCTCGTCGCTAATTATTTTAGCACTACGCCCAAGGCCGCCCTCATTCAACCACCCGATAAGGCCGCGGCCGCAAGCCGCGAGACAACCAAGGTGTCTAAGCGCTCAGCCAAAAACCTTAACCTCGATAAGAAAAATAATATTAAACCTGAAGTTGAAGAAGACACATCCAGTCAAACAGTTACCGATAAAGAAAAAATAGAAACCCAGTTCCAAACCTTACGCGACGAACAACGCAAACAGTGGCAAGATATCTTTGGTGATGATCGTGACAAAATGCGGGCCGTCATGCGCTCGGCGATTGATAACAATCCGGAGTTTTCTGAAATGTACCGTCGCTCACGCGAACTCCGCGACAACTGGGCCACCAGCAGCGATAGTGAAAAACCACAGATGTTGGCCGAGCTCACGGATCTACGTCAAAAGGGCTTCGAGATTATTAGAGCTGAACTCGAGAAGTATAATAGCGCACCCCCTGCGGCACCCGCTAACGACAATAACCCCTCGCCTAGCCCTAACCCTACCAATCCAGCCGAAAGCACCCCGCCTGCCGAACCCGAAGCCCCCAAAGAGCCCACGGTTATTATGTAAATATTTGAAACAATTATACAGCAGCGGTGTATTACACTTACCCATTCACACTCCATGAAATCAAAATACCTCCTCCTCACCCTCCTCGCATCGGCTGGCCTAATTGCCGCTGACGCTCCTGCCCCTGACGCCGCTGGCGGCCAAGGCGGACCTAAAGCCGACGCACCTGCTGGTGCACCTACTAAAGGTGGCGACAAGAAACAAAAGGGCCCACAAAAGGCACCCGCTGGCGTCTCCGATGCCGACTGGCAAAAACTGCTTGATGCACGTAAGGCCACGGCAAGCGATCCTGCCGTCCAAGCAGCCCAAACTGCCGTCGATGCTGCCAAGACCTCCGGCGATGCCAAAGCATTGACCGAAGCCCAAGGCAAACTTGCCGAAGCCCAGAAGGCTGCGGTGATCAAGGCCGATCCTACCCTCTCTGACGCTGCAGGCAAAGCCGCAGAAGCCGATAAGAAGCGCGCAGCAAGCGGCGGAAAAGGTAAGAAAGCTGGCGGTCAAGGTGGCGCACCAGCTGGTAAGTAATCAGCCATTATTAGTGCTCCAAAAGGCCCCAGTTTCTGGGGCCTTTTTGTTTTAATATGCAAAAGCCCTCGTTAAACAGGTTTTGACATACACCACTACGATTTATTATTTCCAACCTCCCCATGAAATCAAAATACCTCCTCCTCACCCTCCTCGCTTCGGCTGGCTTAGTTGCCGCTGACGCACCTACCCCTGCTGCCGCTCCTGCTGCTGAAGCCCCTAAGGCCGACGCTCCTGTCGCAGCCCCTGCTGCCGAAGCTCCTAAAACCAAGGTACCGGGTGTTGCCGACGCCACCTACGATAAATTCAAAGCTGTACGCAAGTTAGCCGAAAAAGAACCTGAAGTTATCGCTGCTAAATCTAACTACGAAGCGGCCAAGAAAAAAGCCGATGAAAACGCTGCCGATACCGATGCTAAAAAAGCATCTGATGCCGCCAATACAGCTTACAAAGCAAGCCGTAAGGCCGCATGCCTCCGCCTTGAAACTAGCCTTACCAGCGACGACTATAACAAGTGCGACAAGCAATTGTACCTTGATGGCGTAAAGAATAAAAAGAATAAGGATAAGAAAGACGCCGCGGCCGCTCCTGCAGCTGACGCTAAGAAATAAGTTCTTAAAAAAACTTATCGCAAAACCCCGGACCTCCGGGGTTTTTTATTGCCCAAGCATTTGACACGGCGCGCCAAACTGGAGCGCCCTCGATGCAGAAACCGCCGATCCATAAAAGCAAAGGGCCTAGGAGCGCATACGCCCCTAGGCCCTGTTCACTGCCTATCGCTTAGAACTTCTTCTTGTAGGAGACGTTGACGCTGCGATCGTTGGTGTAATCACCACCGGCACGTAATTGCAGGCCAAGGCTCAACATGCTGGTGTTCGACAGACGGTAGTCAGCCGAGGCACCTATAGCGAGTGTGGTCTGATTACCACTTGGGTTAGTCATGCCTAGATCAACTGATGGCGCTCCCACATAGCTAGCTGCCATAGTTTGTCCTCCGCGGCCTAACTCATTTTCAAACCCTGCCGTGAAGGTATAGGAAGACTTCCAAGTTGGGACGTAGTCCAATTCGAAGCCGGCCGACAGACGGGTTGAAGTCACGCTGGTCGCACCAACATTAAGTGCAGACTGTGCGCCCGACTCAGTGAAGGCAGCTGACGAAGCGCGGCTCAACGCCACACCCGCATAAGGGCTCAACGTCGTGAAGCGCTTCTTGTACAGCTCTACGCGAGCCAGAGCTGATACGCTATCGGAGGTCAGACCTTGATTGGTCGTTGATGCGGCACCTGCAACGCCAAGTAACGAGCGATTGCTATCAAACTTCAGGTCGGTGTGCGTGAAGGCAAATTGCAAGTTCGTTGGGTACTTGCGACCGAAACTCTTGTTAGCCGTTAAGCCGAAGACAGTACCCTTGTAATCAGTACGAGTAGAATCGGTGGTGGTACTTCCCGAGTTCGTTCCGATGAAGAAGCCGACCGATGAATTATTGAATTCGTACTTCATCGTCATGAAGCCAGTTTGAGCGGTGAGGTTGCGGTTAAACGCTGCCGAGGAACCACCGGTGAAGGTGTTCGAGACATTGTTATAATCGGCACCCACCGTCCAGTGACGAATCTTGTAGAACGACGTCTGGTCTTGAGCGGCGCTGCTGATGCTACGGCTCAGCGTCAGGGCATAATCGGTCAGGCCGAAGTATGTCTCAGGCGAGAAGGATGTGACGTTGCCTGAATTATTCTGGATCAAGGCCGCAGCGACCTTGCCGTCAAATGTAGCGCCATCGATGAACCTTGCGTTGCCCGTCTGAGTGCTGAGACCAGCCGCATCCCAAATTAAGTTGTAGAGTGTTTCCTGCTTAGCCGTGGTGTTCTCCGCAAAATAAGTGAAGTCTTGGCCTGGGGTTAATTCCGTGGCGTAAACCATACCGGTGTGTTGGGCAGCAATGAGTAGCTGGGTATAATCGGGGTTATTGAAGGTGGTGAATTCACCATTGATGCCATTCGAAGCCTTCAACACTTGGAACGCATTACCACGCACTGGCGTGAAATCATTCCACTGATTGACCTGCAGTACAGTCGCAGGCGAGCTGCCGCCGATATTTATCGATCCGTTAGCGACAATATACTGGTCATAATTCGAATCAGTATTACCTGGGGTGGTGCCTCCTAGTTCGGCGATGTAAGTTGCCCCACTATTAATTTCTAAGTTGCCGCTCGATTGCGTAAACACGCCAGGCGAATTTCCAGGCGAGAGTGTACCGCCACTCTTGATGGTGACATTGCCTGGAGCCGCAACAATTCCGCGACCACCGAGTGCTGCACCCGGATTGACAGTGATATCGGTCGTAACGGTATTGGAATTAAGGACCAACGTACCCGCATCGACGACCACCTCGCCTAAGCTGTTACTGGTAGAGCTGGCTAAGACCAATTTACCATCTCCGTCCTTGGTGAACCCACTCGGCGTAGTCGATTGAACAACGACCGTTGAATTGATTGTTACCGTTCCAGGAAGGACAGTTACTTTATTCTCATCGGTAGTGCCGCTAAGGGTAATCGTACCCCCACTAACTGCTCCGCCCGTAAAGCTGGAGTCGAAATACGCGCCCTTACCAAGTGTCACACCAGAATTGGCAACGGCCACTGAAGGACTGGTTGAGCCCTGCGAGTTAAATGCTGGGGTGTTATTTGCGAAATCAAACGAAGATGGACCGGTCCCGTTATTCGATAACTGAACAGTGTTATCTGACCAATCTACCACACCGGGCGGAAGCGCACCCTTAGTAAACTTAGCATAGATGCTATTTGCATTCTCACCTAAGCCGATATCACCGAGAGCAAGCGACCAACCATTAGTAGCGTTGGTGAATGTGGTAGTAACGAAATTGAATACCGACGCATCAAACGACGACGTTAGCGATGAGGCTCGAATAATTTCGAAGTCGGCATCCGTAGTTGAATCAAAGGAGAAGGCACGACCGGTAGCATCAGATGTCGCATCAGGGATTGAAATTAAGTTGATGGTGAACTTGCTACCTGCCGTAGCATTAATGTTCAGCGCATCCGTGGTCAGAAGGTCCCAACCCGTGCCTGCGAGGTTCGAGCCGCTGTGGAATTGGATGTTGATCGCACCGCCACCATTGAGCGTGGTCGCACCCGTGGTCAGCGTACCAATTCCTGCAGAGCCAGGCGAAATAGCACCGTTGACCGTAACTGATCCGGCGGCAGTACCTGTACCCTTCAGCGTCGCACCGGATGCGACCGTAACAGCACTACCCGATGCAATTGAACCTGTAAGGTTAAGCGATCCAGATGAAATAGTCGTCGCACCAGTGTAGTTGTTAGTTCCCGAAAGCGTGAGATTGCCCGTACTATTAAGCGCACCCAGACCCGAGATAACGCCATTCGAAGAACCACCGGCAACCGTTAAGGTCTTGGCCGAAGCAATCGTTACTGTGCCACCCGTAAGTGTGGTGATCGAGGAAGTGTCACCAAAGTTAACCGTACCTGCGCTGAGTGCGCCGAGGGCTGATGTGCCCGTCACCGTGGTCGCGCCGCCTGCAATCGAGGTCGCACTTAATGCACCGGCCGCAATCGTACCGCCCGTGATGGAGGCCGCGGTTAAGAGGCCGCCGACGGATACGTTGGCGGTATTAGCAATCGTGCCGCTGAAGGTTGCAACTCCCGTGGTCGTGACACTGCCAGCAGAAATACCCGTACCGGTAAATGATCCCGCGTTGAGCGAACCACCAGTGATGTTACCCGTGAGTGTCGCGAGGTTGGTGACCGTGGTTGTGCCGCCGGAGATGCCAGCGGAATTAAGCGAATTAGCAGCAACCGTTCCGCCCGTGATGGAGGCCGCGGTTAAGAGGCCGCCGACGGATACGTTGGCGGCATTAGCAATCGTGCCGCTGAAGGTGGCAACGCCCGTGGTCGTGACACTGCCAGCAGAAATACCAGAGTTACTTGTAAATGATCCCG